>JAPHSW010000169.1 GCA_026196615.1 Gammaproteobacteria bacterium
GAATCGACTATATCAGCAATGGAAGAAATTAATTCTTCAAGTAAAAAGATTGAAGATATTATTGGTGTCATCGATGAAATTGCTTTTCAGACCAACTTGCTGGCGTTAAATGCTGCTGTTGAAGCGGCAAGAGCGGGTGAACAAGGTCGTGGATTTGCGGTTGTTGCATCAGAAGTCAGAAGTTTAGCACAACGAAGTGCCGCAGCAGCAAAAGAGATTAAAGCCTTAATTAAAGACAGTGTTGAGAAAGTAGATGAAGGCACTCGTTTGGTTGATGAATCTGGAAAAACACTGAGTGAAATTGTTAATTCCGTACGTAAAGTGAGTGATATCATTGCCGAAATTGCAGCGGCAAGTGGTGAGCAATCAGCGGGTATTGAACAAGTCAATCAGGCGATTACTCAATTAGATGAAGTAACACAACAAAATGCCGCTTTGGTTGAAGAAGCTGCGGCGGCTAGTGAATCAATGGATGATCAAGCCAAGAGTCTCAATGAGATGATGAACTTTTTTGAAACTGGTGAAGTATCTTCAGATGTCGTTAGTCAAGCAGCTCCAAGAGTTGCAGCTCCCGCTCCTGCCCCAGTTGCTAGACCTACTCCTGCACAAAAAACACAGACTCAATCCAGAGCACCAAGTACTGCTTCTGATGATTCTGAGTGGGAAGAATTTTAAATTGTTTCAATAACTGGTAGAAGAGGATTAAAAACAAAAAATAGTCCCTGATGAGAAAGTGGATTTAAACGTGGATACTCATAATGAGTTTAGTAAAAAAAGAATTTAATTTTACGGATCAACACTTCAATCATATCCGTGAAATTGTGACTGAACATTCAGGTATCGTTTTAACTGATGCTAAGCGAGACATGGTATATTCTCGTCTGGTAAGACGTTTACGTAAGACAGGGATAACTAACTTTGATGATTATTGTCTTCTTCTTGAAGATCAGAATCATGAAGAATTTACTCATTTCTCAAATGCCATTACAACCAACCTCACATCTTTTTTTAGAGAAAACCATCACTTTGAAATTTTAGCTGAAGTCGTATTACCTGAAATAATGGCGCGAAATAAAGCCACTAAAACCATAAGAGTATGGTCGGCAGGTTGTTCGACAGGCATGGAAACTTATTCTATTGCCATGGTATTAAAAGAAGTGATACCAGAGAATCAAGGGTGGGATGTCAAAATTCTGGCAACTGATCTGGATACTAATGTACTTAAAACAGGGGCGACTGGAATTTATAAAGAAGACAGTGTGACTGGCGTCAGTGATGAACGTATGGCTCGTTGGTTTATGAAAGGGCGTGGTGAAAACTCAGATAAGTTAAAAATTTCTAAAGAATTACGAAACATTATTACCTTTAATCAGCTTAATCTTTTGAATCCATTTCCATTTAAAGGACCTATTGACATTATTTTTTGTCGAAATGTGGTAATTTATTTCGATAAACCGACGCAGAGAATATTATTTGAGAAATTTGCAAACATTCATGCAAATGACAGTTATCTGTTCATAGGGCATTCAGAAACACTTTATAATGTCACTGATCGTTATAAACTCCTTAGAAATACCGTCTATAAAAAAACAAATTAATTTTTCTGAAATGTTTTACTCTCACTTCCAACGATTTGTTAATCTTTAAATAACATTCAAAAAAACTTCAAAGGTCTAAGTTTGTTACTCCTATTTTGCAGAAAATGTTTTTTGTACTAAACTGATAATAGCTGTAGGATAGACTTAGAGTTTGTTTTCCAATTTTATTAACCCTGTTTTTTATAAAATAATGACGAATGATACAAAAATCTGCATTTAGCCATCGAAACATGACTCCACCTGAAGCCATTTCTGGTTTTGAAGGTATTAATCGTTATTGGGATAAATTACATGATTCCTTTGCGGCAAAAATATTACCAGGCGAATATTATGTAACGATTAAAGATGAAGTGATTGTCACTGTTTTAGGTTCCTGTATATCTGCTTGTATCCGCGATAAAGTTTTTGGTATTGGGGGCATGAATCATTTTATGTTACCCCATACCAAAGATGATGTGGCTTATCATATTGATGCAGGCCCATCCACCACCGCATCTCGATATGGTTCTTATGCCATGGAAATGTTAATTAATGACATCCTTAAAAATGGAGGTCGAAGAGAAAATTTAGAGGTAAAAATATTTGGTGGTGGAAAAATTCTAAAAAATATGACCGATGTAGGAGTACGTAATATTCAATTTGTGGAAGATTATATTACTACTGAAGGTCTGCCATTAATCTCAGAAGATACGGGTGATATTTATCCTCGTAAAGTTGTTTTTCACCCTAATAGTGGGAAAGTTAAAGTAAAAAAACTGCGCTCGCTACACAATGACACATTAATCAAACGTGAAGAAGAATACCAACATACCATTGATGAAAAACCAGCAACAACAGATATTGAACTTTTCTAAACATTTTTTTAGAATGAATTACTTTGTGAAATAAATATCCTAATTAATAGCAAGGAAAATGTCGAATAGATGTCAAAAAAAATAAAAGTCCTTATTATTGATGATTCAGCATTAATCAGAAAATTATTACAGGAAATATTGAGTCAGGATCCCTCAATTGAAGTGGTTGGTACCGCAGCTGATCCTCTGATTGCAAGAGATAAAATAAAACAACTTTCTCCAGATGTTTTAACGCTTGATATTGAAATGCCCAAGATGGATGGCATTACTTTTTTGAAAAACCTCATGCGTTTGCGTCCTATGCCTGTCATTATGATTTCAACATTGACAGAAGCTGGAGCCGATGTCACTCTGGAAGCACTTGAAATTGGTGCCATTGATTTTATTTCAAAGCCTAAAGTTGATGTTGCTGAAAAGATTCAAGACTATGCCAATGACATTATTAATAAAATTAAAATTGCCTCTGTTGCAAGAGTTAAAACTTATAATACTGACAATGATATTCCAGAGGTTAGTGAAAAATTATCTGCAGATGCAATTTTAAGTAAAGGTTCAGGAATCTCAAAGGGTTCTAAAAAATTCTTAAAAACGACAGATAAAATCATTGCTATCGGTTCATCAACAGGTGGTACAGAAGCTATTAAAGAAGTTTTGATTAGAATGCCTGCCAATGCCCCCGCTATTGTTATTAGTCAACATATACCAGCCGCTTTTAGTGCTCCGTTTGCAAAAAGGATGGATGCTTGTTGTGCAATGACTGTCTATGAAGCTAAAGACGGGCAACAGATTTTACCCGGGCATGTTTATATTGCACCTGGAAGTCATCATTTGATTGTCGAAAGAAGCGGTGCTCGTTATATCTGTCGTTTAAATGATGGTCCATTGGTTAATCGCCATAAACCTTCTGTGGATGTTATGTTCCGTTCAGTGAGTCAAAATATTGGACCTAATGCAGTAGGAGCTATATTAACCGGAATGGGAGATGATGGTGCCAGAGGAATGAAGGAAATGCATGATGTTGGTTCTTCAACTGTGGTACAGGATGAAAAATCATCAGTGGTTTGGGGAATGCCAGGGGCATCTGTAAAACACGGTGGAGTGGATCATATTGTCTCTTTGGAACATATTGCTGAAAAACTTTTGACTCTTTGTAAAGAGTCATGATTAGAATGTAACTTTTTTATCGTAATGCTGTTTGAGTCTTAACTTTTGTGTGTGTAAAACTTTTGACTTATGATGTCCTTAGTCTAATGTTATAAGTAGAATTCATTATTTGGAGAATATAATGTCTGTATCATGTAATGTGAATGGTAATGTTGTAAATATTAGTGTTGTTGGACGTTTTGATTTTGGTAGTCACAAGGAATTTCGTGAAGCTTATCGCAATGCACCTTCAGGTGGTGAAAATGAATATATTATTGATATGTCTTCAACAGAATATGTTGACAGTTCAGCTCTAGGTATGATGCTTTTGTTACGTGAGCATGCTGGTGGAGATCAAGCCAATGTCACAATTAAAGGCTCTCGCAAAGAAGTGAAAGATATTTTAATCGTATCAAATTTTGATAAGTTATTTACCATCTCCTGATAATAGCCTCCTGAATGAAAATTTTAATTGTAGATGATGATAAAACCAATCGTTTGGTTTTATCGGCTTATTTGAAAAAAGACGGTTATACTGTTATTGCTGCGGAAAATGGTCTTGAAGCCATTGAACGTTTTCAAAAGGATGAACCTGATCTCATTTTGATGGATGTCATGATGCCGGTTATGGACGGCTATGAAGCAACACAAAAAATCAAAACAATGACCGTTGATAAGTTTATTCCAATTATTTTTTTAACGGCGATGACTGATGAAAAGGCACTGAGCCAGTGTGTTGAAGTTGGAGGAGATGACTTTTTAACTAAGCCCTACAATCGAACGATTCTTAAAGCAAAAATTGATGCTTTGGAAAGAGTTAGTCAATTATACAATACTGTTTTTCAACAAAAACGTGAATTGATTTCTCATTATGAACATGAAGCAAAAGAACAGGAAGTTGCCCGTAAGGTTTTTGATAGTATTTTAAATCCTGGTTGCTTGTCATCTCAAAATATTCAACTTCATCTTTCTCCAATGTCACTCTTTAATGGTGATGTTGTTCTGGCCGCAGTCAAACCAACAGGCGGCTTGCATATTCTTTTTGGTGATTTTACGGGGCATGGATTAGCTGCTTCATTAGGGGCCTTACCTCTATCTGATGTATTTTATAGTATGACTGCAAAAGGTTATTCTATTAGTGACATAGTACGAGAGATTAACCATAAGTTAAAACAACAATTACCAACTGGAATGTTTTTAGCAGCTTGTCTGGTTGAAATTGACTCCACTAATATGGTGCTTAAATATTGGAATGGTGCTATTCCAGCTGCCTTTTTACACAAGGGGGATGCCCTGGTTGAATTAAAATCAAATAATTTACCATTGGGTATTTTAGGTGATTCGAGTTTTAGTGATAAGGTTGAAATAATAGAGATTCATGATTATGACCGAATTGTTTTAAGTACAGACGGGATTCTTGAAGCTGAAAATAGTGAAGGGAAAATGTTTGGTCCTGAACGCTTCGAAGCCTGTTTACACTATGATCTTGAAGGCTCCTCAATCAACAACTCCCCAAAAGATAAAGATGTTGATTTATTTCAACACATTTTGAATACTCTGGATGAATTTACACAAGAACAAGAACAAACAGATGATGTTACTCTGGGAGTGATTACTTGTGACAGTGATTATATTAATCAACTGGCTCCACAAAAAGGCGGATATAAAAAGTTTATACCAACCCATTGGCAATTTGATTTACAGTTTTTTTATGATTCAATAAAAGCAATTGATCCTGTACCTTTAATTAATCAAATCATGGGTGAAATTCAAGGTCATCAAATTCAACAAGATCAATTAAGTATGGTATTGACTGAATTATTTTGTAATTCACTTGATCATGGCCTACTTGAGCTTGATTCAAGTATTAAATCAACACCTGAAGGCTTTATGCAGTTTTATTCTGATAAAGAATCTAGATTGGCTGAACTTAATAGTGGAAGTATTTATATTTCAGTCAACAACGTACCTAATGACGTTGGAGGGGATTTAACCATTATTTTTGAAGATAGTGGAAAAGGATTTGATATCAGTAAGCTTGAAGAATCCAATCTTGCTGTCGATGAAAAGAGTCCGCTTAAGTTTTCAGGACGAGGTTTATCATTGGTAAAAAATTATTGCCAGTCGGTTACTTTTAATGAAACTGGAAATCGAATTGAATGTGTCTATTCCTGGAGCAATGCTGATGCTTAAAGCAGATGACTTATATTCAAAATAATACTCTATATGTACACTATTTTTAATAAAGAATTTTGGAAATAACAATGCTAATTGATCTCGATACACTGAATGAATTAAAAGAAATAATGGAAGATGATTTTGATGAATTAATTTCAGTTTTTATTTCAGACAGTCAAACTCAAATTAAAAGCCTTCAGGAAGCAATCAATTCATCGAATTCAGAAGATATACGAAGAATTGCACATACCTTGAAAGGCAGTAGTGCGAACCTTGGAATTAATGACTTGTCAGAAAGCTGTCGTGTGCTTGAGCACAAAGCAGCAGACAATTCACTTGAAGATGCAAATGAACTTTTTGAGAAGATTAAAACAAATTGTGAGACAGCAATAAGTGCGTTAGAAGAAAATTTTATACAGTAAAATACAAATTTTTCAAGCAAAAATTTTACATTTGCAAGAAAAATTACATTTTTTTTATGTGTATATTTGTAACTATATGATTTGCGGTATATAATCACATTATTCCATAATCGTTGAGGTATTTTATAATGGCTATCAAGAAAAAAACTGTCGCTGCAAAAAGAACTACTAAGAAAACACCTGTAAAAAAACCTGCTGCAAAGAAAAAAGTAGCAGCAAAAAGAAAAGTAGCTGTAAAGAAAAGAGTTAAAGCTACTGCTCCTGTAGCAACAGCTGAATTAACGAAAGGACATGCTGCTGCAATCAAAGCTGCAGATAGAGCTGCTGCAACATTAGAAAAAGCAGCAGCAAGCGTTAGCGCTGCAATGGAAAAAGCGAAAGCGGCAGCAACTAAAGCAAGCCAAACAAAGCGTCCTGCACAAAAAAATGCTGCAGCGAAGGCAAAAGAACGCGTTGCTGCATTAAAAGTGAAACAAAAGGAAGCAGCTGCTAAATTAAAAGCTCAGCAAGAAGTTGTTAAGGGACATGAACAACAAGCCGCTGAAATGGCCAAGATGAATGCTTTGAAAACTAAAGCTGTTGCTACTTTTGCCGCTAAGTGGGAAGCAGATTATTTGAAAAAATTAGCTGCTAGACAAAAAGCTCAGGCTAAAAGAAAAGTCGCTGCGGCAAGAGCCAGAAAAAAAGCAGCACTCGCTAAAAAGAGAGCGGCTAAAGCAAAAAGTTAATAGATAAATCATTGATTATCAATTAACAAAAAAGGGTTAAGCGTAAGCTTAACCCTTTTTTGTTTCTAATGATTGGTTTTTAAGAAAAATAGTTATAAAGAATACAGCTCTAATTCATTGCCAGCTTTGACATGGCTTTTAATAATGTCTTTTGTGCATAAATTTTTTCATCTGATGCACTCCTTGATATTAATTCATAACGGCCTTCAGAATTTAATATCCATGCCTGAGAATTATCATCCAGATGCACTTGAAGTTCATCTAAAACACGTTTTTTTAGTTTTTTATCTTCAATAGGAAAACAGGCTTCAACACGTTTGAAAAAATTTCTATTCATCCAATCCGCACTACTGAGTAATAATATTGAAGAATCAATGCTGCTTTTAATCTCATTGCTTTCATTGTGGCTCTGAGCATTTTGAAAGTAAAAAATTCGAGTATGTTCTAAAAAACGTCCTATGATTGAACGGACAGTAATATTTTCTGAAACACCTTTAATCCCCGGACGTAAGCAACAAACTCCACGGATAATGAGATCGATTTTTATACCAACCTGAGAAGCTTCGTACAATTTTGAAATAATTTGAGGTTCAACCAGAGAATTCATTTTTGCAATGATACGAGCTGGTTTACCTTCGGCAATATGATCAATTTCTCTCTGAATGTATTCCAACATTGTGTCATGTAAAGTAAAAGGCGATTGTAATAATTTTTTCAGCTTTAGGATTTTTCCCAGGCCTGTTAGCTGCAAAAATAATTTGTGAACATCTTCCGTCATTGTGGCATCAGAAGTTAATAAGCCATAATCAGTATAAAGACGTGCTGTACCAGCATGATAATTGCCTGTACCAAGGTGAGCATAACGACGAATACTTTGACCTTCTCGTCGGATAATAAGTAGCATTTTGGCATGAGTTTTTAAACCAACCACACCATAAACAACATGTGCGCCAGCTTTTTGCAACACCGTGGCTAAGCCGATATTAGCCGCTTCGTCAAAACGTGCTCTAAGTTCAATAACAACCGTTACTTCTTTACCTGCTCTTGCAGCATCAACCAAAGCTTTTACGATGGCAGAATCACTTCCAGTTCGATATAAGGTTTGTTTAATGGCCAGTACCTTGGGATCATCTGCAGATTGTTGAAGTAATTTAACAATAGGAGTAAATGATTCATAAGGGTGATGTAATAAAATATCTTTTTGCCTGATGGTTTCAAAAAAATTATTATTTTTTAATGCAGAGGGCTTGCCTGGTGAGAAAAAAGGAAAACGCAGAGCGGGTTTATTGAGTAGAGAATAAACTTCTTTTAAGCGTTCAAGATTGACAGGTCCATTGACCTGATATAAATCATCCCAGTTTAAATTAACCTGTTTAAGCAAATATTCAATCATATTCTGAGGGCAGTTATCAGCAACTTCCAGACGAACTGCATCACCAAAACGTCTTTGTGGTAATTCACCCTTTAAGGCTCGAAGCAAATCGTCAACTTCTTCATCATCAACAAATAATTCACTATTACGTGTGACACGAAATTGATAACAGCCGGTTGCTTTCATTCCCGGGAACATCATACTGACATGAGTATGAATAATGGAAGAAAGAAAAATAAATTCATGCTCACTAGTGGCAATGTCATCCGGGAAACTGACAATTCTTGGTAAAGAACGAGGTGCTTGCACAACAGCCAGACCACTATCACGACCAAATGCATCTTTGCCTTCAAGAGAAACGATAAAGTTTAAACTTTTATTCATTACTTTTGGGAATGGGTGAGCCGGATCAAGACCCAGTGGACTGATGACAGGTAATAACTGATTTTCAAAATATTCCTTGACCCATTTTGCCTGTTGTTCATTCCAGGACTCTCGACGCGTAAAGTGAACATCAATTTCTTCAAAGCCGGGTAATATTATTTCATGAAGAACACGATATTGTTCATCGACCAGTTCATGAGCGGTGCTACTGATATTGGTCATGACTTCTTCAGGTATCATATTGTCAGCACCTGTGGCTGGAATATTTAAATTAATTTGTTGCTTGACACCGGCAGCACGCACTTCAAAAAATTCATCCAGATTAGAACTGGAAATACAGAGGTAAAGTAAACGTTCAAGAAAGGGAATATCTTCATCTTTTGAAAGTTCAAGTACTCGTCGATTAAACTCTAATAAGCTTAATTCACGATTAATAAAGTACTCAGGATTTTTTACGTTAAGTTCTTCCATTATTTTATTCATCAAGAGCCAGGGTAAATTTAATTGCTTTAAGGTAATCTGCTTCTTGTTCAAGATCGACAAGAGTTAAAGGATGCTTTTCAAAAAAATTATCAGGAAATTGTAATGTGATTATTTGATCTTTTGCACTGGCCTTTATTTCAGGTAGAGCATTTTCACTTCGATCTCTATGCAATAAAATACTTAAACGCAATAATATGGCTAAGTAACTGACTGACTTTTTACATTCTTTTGATAATGTTTTAAATTCTTGTTTTGGAAACTTTCTTCTTTGAGCTCGAATTAATAGTGCCAGACGATGTTGCTCTTGTCGGGAAAATCCAGGGAGATCTGAGTTTTCTATGATATAAGCACCATGTTTATGATATTGGTTGTGAGCAATGGATAAACCAAGCTCATGTAATGCTGCAACCCATTGCAGTGTTTGCTCACTTGAAAATTGCTGAATTGACCACTCTTCCTGAACCTGTTGATATAGATTTATCAGAGTTTTTTCAACTTCCAATGCCTGGCGAGTATCAACATGATATTGTTTTAATAAATGATTAATCGTTCTTTGCCTGACATCTTCATGGCTATGTCGTCCCTGGAGATCATAAATAACACCTTCCCTTAAAGCACTATCAGAAACATTCATAGATTCAATTTTAAGCACTTTAAATGCGGCATATAAAACTGCGACACCACCAGAAAAAACAGCCTGACGTTCAATGTTAAGACCATCTAGCTCCAGTTTTGAAATGAATTTCTGACTGATCATTTCTTTAATTAGCCACTTTAGTCCTTTGGTTGTAATACCTGGATAAGGTGCATCTGTTTCTTTATTGTCATGATAAGTACGAAGCACTTTTCCTATGGCTTTAATTGTTCCTGATGCACCTGTTGCAAAAGTCCAACCGACATTTCGATAAGTATTTTTTATCGTTTGTAATTCAAGGCGGGCATACAGCTCAGCAATTTTAAAATTAGTTTCATTGAGCTTGCCATCAGAAAAGGCTTTTAGAGTCATACTGACACAGCCCATGTGAAGGCTTTCAGTATAACTGGGACTGAAACCCTGACCAATAATAAACTCTGTACTGCCACCACCAATGTCAATAACCAAACGATTCTCTGAATTATCTGATTGACTGTGTGCAACACCCAGATAAATCAGACGAGCTTCTTCTCGTCCTGCCACAACCTCTATTGAGTGATTTAGAAGTTTTTCTGCATGGGCAATAAATTTTGAACCATTTTTTGCTTTTCGAAGCGTATTTGTGCCAACAATTCGAATGTTTTTATCAGGTATATTTGTAAGTCTTTGCCCAAAACGAGCAAGACAATCAAAGCCTTTTTGTTGTGCTTCATCAGAAAGTTTACCCTTGTCATCCAGGCCGGATGCCAGACGAACCATTTCTTTCATTCGATCAATGATCAGTAATTGATCATTTTTTAATTCTGCAACGATTAGGTGAAAACTGTTTGAACCCAAATCTATGGCTGCAAAGACTTCTTTTGTTTGTTCCGTTTCTTCTATCGTGTGGAGGCTACTGCTATTGTTACTGTCTATCAAATTTTTACTTCTCATTATTATTTGTAATTGAATCTTAAAATACGGTCTTTTCTAATCAATGGTATTAACTTTAATTCTATAGCTCATGTCTTGATCAGAAAAACGTTTGGTTGAATATATAGTACCGCTGCCTTGTTCATTGGTCTGGTTAACCGCACCACCAAGATAAATCCATTCTCCTAAACGGCCAGTGACAACAGTGTCAACAGAGCGTGTATTAATACGGTTAGGATGTTCCTGATTCATTGAACGATTTTGAGGACGCACTTTTAAAGTGACTTGTTCACCATTAAGAGTAGGGTAGACCTCAAATCCAGAAGTGACATCGACTAATTCAACATTGCTTCGGTAGGGATAATATCTGCCACCAGAAGAGGTGTAATAGGGAACTTGTTGACCAGTTTGAATAAAGGCCCAACTGCCTTCAATTGCTCGCACTCTAAAGTTGTCAGGGTTATTTCTGTCACTACTACGACGGGTATGTGTACTCTTAACGACAGAACCATTTTTACCATATCGTACGCTGACATTCGGATTGTCATTTTTTGGAGCACGACTACTAATAACCGCATCATCTCCAAGTTTTATACGACCTTCAAGGCTATCCTGTTGATAATAGCTAGAATCATTTAAAGAGCTGGAGACTTCAATCATTAAGTTTTGCAACGGTTTATCCAATTCGTTGAGTAATTGTTCAATTTCATTAAGAGTCGATTCGGAAGCTCTAACAATAAGAGAATTATTTTTTGCGGTAAATTTAGCTTGTCCAGTATATAAGGGGGCAATGGTTTGAATGATATTTTGTGCAGGCTGCTGGGTTTGAAAGACTCTGACATTGCCTGAAGAATAAGACGACTCGGCATATAGATTGATAGAAAACAGACAGAAAAAGAAAATAAATAATATTGTTTGATGTTCTGACTTGAGCTTGATCATTTTGATACTCACTTTTTTACTGTTGTTTATCAGATGGTTTTATATTTTATCATAAAAATGTTTTTACTGATGTCTCTCATATAACCCTAAAATATATTATAAAAAAAGTATTTATTTACTCTCTACAGACTTAAACGTCTTAAAGAGCTATCAATCACTCCACGGTTCCATAATTCTTCGAATTGTTCAGATAATTGGCGAGTTTTCAATGGCGCGTAAAAATTGCCTTCAGCTTCATAGCGTTCAGGATGATTCTGAATAATATATGCACGGTCATCAAAAACGATAAATGTTTCTATAATATCTTTGTGTTCTCTTGCAGTGATTTTGATTTGCATATGACTGGTGATTCGACGAGCCAGATTAAGTAGACGGTGACCTTTTTTAGTCATTGGTTTGGCATCTTGAACTAAAATGTGAACATGCGTTCTTTGATTTTCTATCGCCAGTGTTTTAATAGCATCATAAAGCTCATCTGTATCAAAGAGATTATGATCGAGATCATGAGTAAAAATCAGTATCCGATGCTTAGCTTGTTGAGTCATTGACAAGATAAGTTGTTTGAGATCATCTCTTAGATCAACTTCAATATGCTCATCTGTTTTTCCTAAAATGTGTGAAGTCAGATCAATCATTTCTTTACCCTCATGTGTAGAGAAGGATGTTATAAAAAAAGTGTCATTTGTTTGTGTGGTATACCAGCATCAAGAAACTCTTCACTGGTGATTTTAAAACCTGCTTTTTTGTAAAATTCTGTGACATAAACCTGAGCATTTAAAACAATTGTTTCAATGGGGGGATGGTTCGTTGGATTTTTACATTCATCAATACAACATCGTAGTATTTTTGAACCAATTCCCTGTGCTCTCCATTCAGGTAGAACAGCCATGCGTCCAATATGTGCCAGCTTATTATTAATGATAATTCTTGCTGTACCAATTGCAAGCTTTTTACCTTGTTCTTTATGAGCAGGTAACATTTCAGCAAGTACATGAAGAGCTTCTTCGTCTAAACTATCCCATTCTAATTCAGAGGGTACATTTTGCTCTTGGATAAAAACAGTTTCACGAATTTTTTTTAATTGATTTTTATGGGAGTGCCAGGGAGTTATCTGAATCAAATATTGTGAAGGCATAAATAATAATCTTTAAGACACCCTCTCTGCGGGGAGAGGGTGTTAAATCCTAAATACTTTTTGCCTGATCTGCTGCATTGCCGATGTAGGTGGCTGGTGTTAAAGCTTGAAGCTCTTTTTTCGCTGCATCAGGTATATCCAGTGTAGCAACAAATTCTTTTAAGGTTTCTGCTGTAATGGATTGGCCACGAGTCAATTCTTTTAGCTTTTCATATGGCTTATCAACACCATAACGACGCATGACGGTTTGAATGGGTTCGGCTAAAATTTCCCAGGTATTATCCAGATCAGCAGCTAGAGACTCTTCATTTATTTGTAACTTGTTGATGCCACGCATAGTTGAAGAATAGGCAATCATAGAATGAGCAATACCAACACCAAGATTTCTTAATACTGTGGAATCGGTTAAATCACGTTGCCAGCGAGAAATAGGTAGCTTGTTACTCAAGTGATTCAATAATGCATTAGCAATGCCTAGATTTCCTTCTGAGTTTTCAAAATCAATGGGATTGACCTTATGTGGCATTGTTGAAGAACCGACTTCACCCGCAATGGTTTTTTGTTTGAAGTAGCCCAGAGAAATATAACTCCAAATATCACGGTCAAAATCGATTAGAATATTATTAAAGCGAGCAATAGTATCAAAATATTCGGCAATATAATCGTGTGGCTCAATTTGAATAGTGTATGGGTTAAAATCAATCCCCAGACTTTCAACAAAAGTCTTGGCAATATCTGCCCAGTCTAACTCAGGGTAGGCACTATAATGAGCATTATAGTTACCGACTGCACCATTAATTTTACCCATGACCTGAACCGTTTTTAGTTGTTTAAATTGACGCTCTAAACGATAGGCAACATTGGCCATTTCTTTACCCATCGTTGAAGGTGAAGCGGGTTGACCGTGGGTACGACATAACATAGGTGTATCAGCTAATTCATGGGCCAGAGCTGAAATGGCATCTATAAGTTCACGCAACTGAGGTAATATGATATTGCTTCGAGCGGTATTAAGCATCAAAGCATGAGATAAATTGTTAATATCTTCAGAGGTACAGGCAAAATGAATAAACTCATTTATGGCCATCAGTTCTTCGTTGTCTTTTATTTTATCCTTGAGGAAATACTCAACCGCTTTAACATCGTGGTTAGTGGTACGCTCAATGGTTTTAACCGCTTCTGCATCCTCAGTTGAAAAATTATCAACAATACTATCCAACAAACTATTAGCGGGCTCAGACAATTTTGGGACCTCTTTGATGTCGTCATTACCTGCCAGCATTTGTAACCAGCGAATTTCAACCAGAACTCGATGACGAATTAAGCCAAATTCACTAAAAATGGGACGAAGATTGGCTGTTTTACTGCCATAACGGCCATCAATTGGTGAAACTGCGCTTAAACTGTTTAAATCCATTTTATGGACCTCGCTTTTTTTGTAGTCGGATTGTAGTTGAAAGTTGTTGAAAGTAGTCGATAGTTTTTTAAAAGTACCAAATTTGGGCAACATTATAACTGATGGTCTTAGTATGGGAAAGGAAATGGGACAAATAGCAATTGAATAATAGAAGGATCTCCCTTAAGAGGTAAAGGGAGACTATTAGCACTTAGATGAAAAAGATTAGGCTTTATTGAATGCCGGATTATTACTGGTGTATTGTTGGACCAGCTTGATTAAATCTTGCATTTCTACAGTAATATGGCTCATTGAATCCACAGAGGCTTGTGATAAACCTCTATTGTCTTCAGCCACAACTTGTAAGGAGGAAACATTGGTGTTAATTTCATTTGCCACAGTACCTTGTTGTTCTGTCGCAACGGCAATGTGAGTGTTCATCTCCATAATGTGTCGCATGGAATTGATTACCTCTGCCAATGTTGACTCAGCAGAGTTAACCTGAGATATTGATGCTTGTGATTGTTCGAGGCTGGATTGCATGACATTAGTTGCACTTTGGCTTTGTGCTTGTAAGCGTTCAATCATGCCTTGAATTTCTTCTGTTGATTCATGAGTTCGGCTGGCTAATGTTCGTACTTCATCTGCAACGACGGCAAATCCTCTTCCTTGTTCACCTGCACGAGCGGCTTCAATTGCTGCATTTAAAGCCAATAAGTTAGTTTGTTCTGCAATGCCTTTAATGACATCTAAAACCTGACTGATACTCAGACTTTCCTCTGCTAATTGATTGATCACTTCAGATGCTTGTTCAACCTTGGAACCCAAATTGTGAATCGATGCTGCTGTATTGCGCATGACCTGACCACTTTGAGTGATGTCTTCATTAATTTTTGAAGAACTGGCTGCGGTGCTTTTAGAACTATCTCCAATACTTTGAATGGATGCAACCATCTCATTCATTGCTGTGGCTAATTGTTCAATATCTTCTTCTTGTTGACTAATGCCTTGATTGGTTGTGTGTGATGAGTGAGTTGATTTTTCAACGTGCACGGTAACTTGTTCTGAAGAATGTGTGATATGGCTAATCAGTTCTTCTAGACGTTGAATTAAATTATTAAATGCTCCGCCTAATTGTGATAACTCATTATTACCTGATTCATCAACACGTAAAGTAATGTCTTTATCATCAGCTACTTTTACAAAAATTTCTTTTAAATGTTCTATACGATAAATAATACGATAGATCATTATTAAACCTACAATAAGGATTGTAACAGTTAAAAGACTCACTATGACTGAGCGCCAAAATGCAGAATTGGCAGAAGAGCCAAACTCATTACTGTGATGAGTTGCGTCAAGACTGACGCCTTCATTAAATTTTAAGACGCTATTAATGGCACTGGTAGCCTGACTTAACCATTCACTTGCAGAGATGGGGTACTTTCCGGTTTCAGCGACCTTATAGACATCTTCACGTAAGGTTTGATAACTACCAAGGAAATTATTTTCAATCTGTTGCCAGTTATTATTGATTTGCTCAGAAAATTGCTCATGCTTACTATTAGTGATTAAAGGCATTGCTGTCTTTTTTAAGTAGTCCAACTGAAACTCTACGATGCCACGGTATTTTGCTAAAGTGATACGTTTCTCATTGCTTATTGGAGTCGATGATGCAATAAGTCCTGCAACAATAGCCCGTTCACGACCTGCATATTCACCGATGGCCCAGACGGCTTGTTTAATAATGCTATTATTATAAACCGCACCTGCTTGATGGTTGTTAGGGGCAAAAGCCATTTGACGTAGACGACTAAAAGACTGGATAAATTGAGTCATCTGGTCAACCCATTCTGAGACAGGTATAGCTGTTTTATTATCTATTTTTTCTCTTGCAATTTTCAGCTGCTGCCAATCATTTTTAGATTCTGAGAGTGCTGTTTGAAATTCAGTTCCTCCCCATGATTCAGACGCTAATTGTTGTGCTACTTCAAATGCTTTTTGGACACTTTCATCACCTGACTGACGGAATTGGTCAATTTTACCGCGAGAAGGAGATTTTCCTTGTGCCATCAAACTAAGATAGTTGGCTGTAAAGCCTCTTTCTTTAGCTTCTTCCGCAGTTGCGGCAATAATATAGTCTGCCATTTGGTTGGCAGAATTAAGGCCTTTGGAATGTGAAGCTTCGGGTTGATAAACAAAGAAAACCAGGTACATTAATATACTGATTAACAAACCACCCAAAATAAGTATATTTGCCAGTAAACTGGTCTTAATTGATATGCTATTTAACCACTGCATTATTTTTATCCTGAGCTGTTATAGTTAGTTGTTATATTAGTTGTAATATAAAGTTGTTGTATTAAAAAGTGAGTTCCAATTAGACTGGATTTGATGGAGACGTAAATAAAGTGTAGTTTAAAAAAATACATTTTTATGACATTTTGCGCATTTTTTATGACATTTTGTGCAAATATAGATTTTATTTGCTAATAATCATTGACTCTTTGTAATTTATTATTCCCAACGGAACATTTTTACGCCAATTATCAGAAAAATAAACATCATGAGTATTAATGCAAAAATATGATGACTGACATCAAGAAGACTTGCACCATCAAGCATGATGGCTCGCGAGGCATCAACAACATGAGTTAAGGGTAGTAGATTAGATATGAAACTTATCCATTGAGGAGAGCCTTCTAAAGAAAACCAGACACCGGATAATAACATCATCGGAATAGAAATAGCATTGGTTAGTCCCGAAGCCAGTTCATCACTTTTTAAACGTGATGCCACTAAAAGACCCAGGGCGATCATTGCCAATGAACCAAGGGCAAAAACGAATAATAAATTAACATAGGAGCCGTACATACTGAATTCCAAAATCAGATGACAGCCAATGTACACCGTGATTGAAACAAATAAAATTAAAATCAGACGCGAGACTATCTGTGCCATAAGAAATTCTGTTGCACTTAATGGTGTACCTTTCAAACGTTTTAATACGCCATTTTTACGATATCGAACTATGACAAAGCCGATACCAAATAGGGCACTGAACATCATATTCATACCCAGCACGCCGGGAATAAGCCAATCAATATAGCGAATCTCTTTGCCTGACACTTCACTGGCTTTGAGAGTTTCACCACCACTGGCTTTGAGTAATTGTTCAGTGACATAGCCTGCGGGTGAACTCGAATTGACCCAGTAACGTAATTCCTCGGGAGCAATTAAGAGATCCAGTTGATGCCGTTCAACTTTAGTGATGGCTTTTTCAACATCATCAACAGGAATAAAATTAATGTATCGACTGTCTTGAAACGGATGATTTAATTCACCTGCGACACCCACCTTATAGAGCTCCTGATCACCATTTGAAAATAGAAGGGCAAAACCCATCATTAATGCAGTAGGAAAAATAAGTCCCCATGAAAGTGCTGCTCTATCACGTATAAACTCAAGATTACGAGCATGTAATATAGCCAGAAAACGTTTCATTGGCGTAAATCCTTTCCGGTTACATCCAAAAAGAGATCTTCAAGGTTGCGTTGTCGTATTTGTAGAAAATTAAGATCAACTCCTTCCTTTAATAGACATTCAATCGTTTTATTCACATCAGTGGTTGATATTTCAATCCAGTCATCTTCTTGAAGTAAAAGGTGTTGAAATGCAGAGGGCGTTTGTAAAGTTTCAATAAATGATGGTGACAGTTCTTTTTTTGGAAAACGAACCAGACGTTCATTGAAATGTTGTTGTAATAGATTAACGGGTGAACCTTGGGCAATAATATGACCATGATCCATAATAATTATTTCATCACACAGTTCAGCTGCTTCTTCCATATAATGAGTAGATAAAATAATGGTGGTACCACGGCTGAGTACATTTTTAATCAAATCCCAAAAGTTGTGTCTGGACTGAGGATCAAGTCCAGTTGTTGGTTCATCCAAAAAGACAATTTCTGGATTATTGATTAAAGCAATTGCCAGTAGCATTCGCTGACGTTGCCCACCTGAAAGTTTGCTGTTATCCCTATCAAGAAAACTTTCCAGATGACAGCGTTCGATGAGATCGTCTAAATCTGAAGACTCAGGATAAAGACCTGCAAAGAGTTTCAAGGTTTCTCTGACACTTAAAAAATCCTGGAGTGCAGTATGTTGGAATTGGATCCCGCATTGTTCACGAAAAAGTTGTCCGATGGGGTTTCCCTTGTAGAGAACATCACCTGATGTGGGCTGGATAATTCCTTCCATCATTTCAATGGTGGTGGTTTTTCCCGCACCATTTGGACCAAGCATACCAAAGCATTGACCTTTCTTTATGTGAAAAGAAATATTATCAACCGCAATATTAGTGTGGTAATTTTTTTTGAGTGATTGGACTTCGAGTAAAGGTGTCATGCATACAGATTAACAGATGATATTTAAAAATAAAGCACTGACGTCTGGTTTCAATAAAATGATATTTGAAAATATAGGCCTTCGTACCAATATATGGGCTATAATACCCCTAATATCATCAAGTTGTCAGAGAGATTTTATGTTAAATGAATACAGAACGCATGTAACTCAACGTGCCGAGCAAGATTTACCACCATTACCACTGAACGTAGAACAAACAACACAATTATTAGACTTAATTATGCAGCCTCCTTCAGGTGAAGAAGACTTCTTAATGGAGTTGCTTATTAATCGTGTTCCACCAGGTGTTGATGATGCAGCTAAAGTTAAAGCTGATTTTCTAAATGCCATTGCTACAGGTGCTCAAACGTCGACTCTTTTGAGTCCAGAAAAAGCAGCAGAAATACTAGGTACTATGGGTGGTGGTTATAACATTCAGCCTTTGGTTGACATGCTTGATAATGAGCAGCTTGCACCGATTGCAACAAAATCTCTTTCTACGGCACTTTTAATCGCTGATGCCTGGCACAGCGTGATGGAAAAGTCTAAAAACAATTCTTTTGCAAAACAAATTGTTGATGCCTGGGCAGCAGGCGATTGGTTTACAAAGCGAGATAAACTGGCAGAAAGTATTACTGTCAGTGTCTTAAAAGTACCTGGTGAAACCAATACCGATGATTTATCACCAGCAACAGACGCCTGGTCACGACCTGATATTCCACTTCATGCAAAAGCCATGTTAGTGACAAAAATGCCTGATGCATTAACAACTATTGATGAATTAAAAGAAAAAGGCCATCCCATTGCTTATGTGGGAGATGTGGTCGGTACCGGTTCTTCTCGTAAGTCAGCCATTAACTCCGTCCTTTGGCATATGGGCGAAGATATTCCTTATGTTCCCAATAAACGTCAGGGCGGTGTAGTTTTAGGCGGCAAAATTGCTCCTATTTTCTTTAATACTGCCGAAGATTCTGGCGCGTTACCCATTGAATGTGATGTCTCAAAATTAAACACTGGCGATGTGATCACCATCAAACCTTATCAGGGTGAGATTTGTGATGAACAGGGTAATGTCATTAGTACTTTTGATATTAAGCCCAATACTTTGGCTGATGAAGTTCAGGCGGGAGGAAGAATTCCACTGATCATTGGTCGCGGTCTTACGGATAAAACCCGTGAAGCACTTGGTATGAAACCGACGGATATTTTTACCCGTCCTGAAACTGCTAAAGACACGGGTAAAGGCTTTACTCTGGCACAGAAGATGGTCGGCAAAGCCTGTGGTGTTGAAGGTGTTCGTCCAGGGACTTATTGTGAGCCAAGAATTTCCACTGTGGGTTCGCAGGATACTACGGGTGCAATGACTCGGGATGAGTTAAAAGAATTAGCCTGTATGGGCTTTGCTTCTGATCTCGTTATGCAAAGTTTCTGTCATACAGCCGCTTATCCTAAGCCAGTTGATATTAAATTGCAGGGCACTTTACCCAGTTTTATGACTCAGCGTGGTGGTGTATCACTTCGTCCAGGTGATGGTATTATTCATTCATGGCTTAATCGTATGTTGTTGCCCGATCAAGTGGGCACAGGTGGTGATTCTCATACGCGTTTTCCATTAGGTATTTCATTTCCTGCGGGCTCTGGTCTGGTAGCATTTGCTTCAGCAATGGGTGTTATGCCTCTGGATATGTCTGAATCCGTTTTGGTTCGCTTTAAAGGCACCATGCAGCCTGGTATCACTTTACGTGATCTGGTTAATGCAATTCCCTGGCAAGCGATTCAGGACGGTAAATTAACCGTTGATAAAGCGGGTAAAATTAATGTCTTTAATGGTCGAATCGTTGAAATTGAAGGCCTGCCTGACTTAAAAGTTGAACAAGCATTTGAACTGGCAGACTCGTCAGCAGAACGTTCTGCGAATGGTTGTACTGTTCATCTGAATAAAGAACCTATCATAGAATATCTTAAATCCAATATTACTTTATTAAGCTGGATGATTCGTGAAGGTTATCAAGATGCAAAAACCTTACAACGTCGTATCGATGGTATGCAGGCCTGGTTGGATAATCCAGAATTATTAGAACCAGATGCAGATGCAGATTATGCAGACATTATCGAAATTGATTTGGATACTATTAAAGAACCAATTCTAGCTTGTCCTAATGACCCAGATGATGTCAAATTGCTGTCTGAACTATCAGGTCAAAAAATTGAAGAAGTCTTTATTGGTTCCTGTATGACCAATATTGGCCATTATCGTGCAACCTCAAAAATCTTAGAGTCACATCTTGAAAGTGGCGGCGGTGCTATTCCAACACGTTTATGGATTGCTCCTCCAACTAAGATGGATGAAAAAGAACTGATCAGCGAAGGTGTTTTCAGTATCTTTGGACGCTCAGGTGCAAGAACAGAACTTCCAGGTTGTTCACTGTGTATGGGGAATCAGGCAAGAGTGGCAGATGAATCCAATGTGGTTTCAACATCAACCCGTAACTTCCCTAACCGTTTAGGTAAAGATGCGAAAGTCTTTTTAGCCTCAGCTGAATTGTCTGCTGTTGTTTCCACGATGGGCAAATTACCAAGCCCTGAAGAATATCAGCAAGCCGTTAAAATGCTCGATGATGATAAAGCTGATGTTTATCGTTACTTGAACTTTAATGAAATGCCTGATTATCAGCAATGATAGAATAGGGCGCATGAAATAAAAAAGGCTTAACTCTTAATTGAGTTAAGCCTTTTTTTTTGCATGTCTAATTTTCAATTATTCTTTAATCAATAAGTCTCAAGTTCAAGTTTTAAATCTTAGCTTCTGGATACACTCCCAATAAGATCTCTCGCTTCTTTCCAAGCCCAGGTATTTTAGACATTTCAAAACCTGCTTCAATCAATCCACGACGGACAACTCCAGCAGAAGTGAAGGTACTAAGCGTTGTGCCAGACTGACTTAAAGCAAATAACGTATTAAACAATTCCATTTGCCACATATCAGGATTCTTTGCCGGAGCAAAACCATCCAGATACCAGGCATCCATCGTCTTTTCTGTAGGAAGCAATTGTTTTAAACCTAGAGTCGCATCATTAATGATCAGGTTTAAGCAAATTTTACCATCAAACAATTCAATCTGATGGCTTGATGAGCTGTCATCTGAGTGAGCAATCTCTTGTGGATACTGACTTAATAATTCATCACAACATAATGATAATTGTGGCCATGTTTTTTTAAAGGTTTTATAGGCTTCTTCTAACTGTAGTTTAGTCAGAGGATATTTTTCAACTGTTGTATATTCAAGAATGCAATTTAAATCACTTATCTGTAACCAGTGATAAAGAGTGACCAGAAAATTTAATCCCGTACCAAAACCTGTTTCACCAATTCTAAAAACAGTGTCATCGGGTGCCTCTTGTAAAGCCAAAAAACGTTGAACAATATTATTTTGTTTTAAAAAAACATACTCGGTTTCTTGAAAACCGCCATCGGTAGAAAAATAAAAATCCTGAAATAGTTCAGAAAAAGGTTCACCGCTTGGCATCCAGCTTATTTGGGCTGTTTTCTCACTCATAGGGTTCCTGATATTAAGAAAATTGTTTACTGCTGATTACTTACAAAGTTGAAAAATTTAGAAGTAAAAAATGATTAGATATAAATATGAATCAATCTATATTTTAAAGCATATAACAAAATTTTTTAACATTAAGCTTATTTAGTTTTCTCATGATTGTTTAATTATTCTCAGCTGAAATTATTGTTGTGATACTTTATTTGAGATGACATGGTTTAGATGTTGAGTGCTAATACTTTGTTTGTAGGACTTGGCTTACATGGAGGAGTGTTTTCTACCATTAAAAAATTTTTTTTATTAGGTTAATATAAATTAGAGAGCTGATGTAATATTTTATTATACCACCAGCTGTAATTTTTAATAATTATAGGTAATTTGGCAACAACTTATATTTCTGTTAGCTCAACTAAAGGAGAACTTTAATGAGCATTAAGACAATTTTTGTATTAGCCGTATTGTTAATATCCAATTTAGCTTTTGCTGGTAGCGGAAAAGCAATAAACCCTCATTGGTCGGGAGATATTTCTACCAGTGCTTCCACAATAATATATGTTTCTAATATTACTGATAATAATATTAATCTTACAATTACATTTTATGGTGATGATGGCACTGTAGTTCCGATTACTTCGTATACTAATATTATAAATGGCAATACGCAATTAGCACCTAATAGCACAGGTGAGGTTCAGATAAAGCCTTCAACTAGAAAAACTGGTTATGCAGTTATTGAATGGGAGAATGAAAGTACAGATGATAATGTTGTTGCCCTTGTCGCCCATGCTTTAAGAATTTCAGTAAATACAAGTTCTCGGAGAGCGGATATTACGATACCAATTAACAATGGAATGCCTTTTTAATCACCTAACTTGAGAAATGTCTGTGGTATCAATTCTTAGTGATTAGAAGGGTAGTTATGGACACCCATCAAATGGATTGATTTGTTACTCCAAATGACGGGTGTCTTGAAATATATTTCAGTATGAAATTTTTATTATGCTTCGTTTAAAAAAAAGTTAAGTAGGGATTATAATTTAAAAATGACAAAAATTGCAAAAAAAGACTTTGTGTTTAAAAAGCATATGACAATTGGTGAAGCTGATGCTGAGAATGACAATCATTTTTTAGATGACTGTTTTGTTGATATTGGTGATTATGAAGTTATTGAGAATACTGAAGCTCCTCAATCAATTGTGCTAGGTAGAACTGGAATTGGAAAGAGTGCTCTTTTAGAGCAATTGGAAAAAAATTCTGAAAGAGTTATTCGTATTGAACCTGAAGCTTTAGCTTTGAGACATATATCAAACTCAACAATACTTAACTTCTTTGAAGATCTGGGTGTAAATCTTGATATTTTTTACAATCTATTATGGCAGCATACATTTTCAGTAGAACTGATAAAACATAAGTATAATATTGATTCTGTTCAAGCGAAAACAAATTTTCTTGATACAATTTCTGCTTTGATTTCTGGCAATTATAAGAAGCAACAAGCATTAAAATATATTGAAGATTGGGGGGATAAATTTTGGGTTGATACTGAAACTAGGATCAAAGAATTCACTGATAAACTAGAAGCAAGTTTAAAATCATCTATTGATTCTAATGTACCTGGTGTAAAAATTTCTACACAAGCTGGAGCAATGTTATCTGAAGAGCAGAAATTAGAAGTTATTCATTACGGAAAAAAAGTTGTAAGTACAGTACAGATAGAGAAACTATCAAAAATTGTAAATCTTCTATCAGAGGATATATTTAATGATTCTCAACAAAAAGTATATATTATCATTGATAGACTTGATGAAAATTGGGTTGATGATGAACTTCGTTATAAACTAATCAAAGCTCTAGTTGAAACAATAAAAAAATTTAGAAATATTAAACCTGTAAAAATTGTAATCACACTTAGAACGGATCTTCTTAATCGTGTTTTGGAAAAAACTAGAGATTCAGGCTTTCAACCAGAAAAATATAATAGCTTTTACCTGAAAATGGAGTGGAACAAAGAACAGCTAAAATGTCTACTTGATAAGCGTGTAAATCAGTTACTAAAATATAAATATACAAATGCAGAAGTGTATTTTGATGATATTTTCCCCAATAAAATTGATAAAATCACCTCTCTAGATTATATTATTGAACGCACATTATTGCGACCTAGGGATGCAATAATATTTGTAAATGAGTGTTTGATAGAAGCTCAAGGAAAAACTGAAATAACAAATTCCATTATAAAACAAGCTGAGCAATCATATTCTCAAGGTCGCTTAGATTCTTTAAAGTTCGAATGGTATGTTGAACATCCACTGCTTGACAAATATGTAAACTTACTTCATCAAAAAAATAGTCGATTTAAAACTAATACTATATCTGATGAAGAATTAGAATTATTAATTTTAGATTTAGTTGAAATTCCCGAAAATATGGGAGATATAGCTGTTAAGAGTGCCCATGCTTTTATGAAAAATAAATTTCCAGCTACCACAACACATATGATTCAACTTAGACAAAATATACTGTATATCTTGTATAAAGTTGGTGTCATAGGAATAAAAACTGATGGTGTAAGCTCAGTAAAGTGGGGACATGACCGGACTCAAAATTTGACGCCTAAAAAAATAGAAGCAACATCAATTGTGTATATTCATAAAATTCTTTGGCGATGCCTAGCGATTGATAAAAGACCTTAATGCTATATAGAACTTGTGGATAACACCACTAATATAGTAAATTTGAGATAGCTATTACAATTGTCTTTTAGTTGGTAAGTATGGAATACTTGATAGAATAAATTAATGTATTGTCATCAATTATTGAAAATAATTATGGATAATTACAAAAATTGGTAAATATGCTGAGAGATTTATTTTTTCAATACTGACTATATTGATTGATTTTAAAGTTAATTAGAGACACCCATTAAAATATTTTTAGTAGGTTAAATATGAACTAGTTGGCTGATAAAGTAGGTTATTATAGCTTTTTTTATAATATTTATCGTTAATTGCGATAATCTTCAGAGAAGAAAAATGATAAAAATAATTATTATAGCATCAATTCTTTTCTTACTTTCAGCATGTGATGCATATCATGACATGACAAGTATGTTTGAAAAACAGGGACTGGTGCAGGATTATATAAAGACTAAAACAGGCTATGACACACATGTCGGTTTTAATATTAATAATGGTACTCTGGTTCAAGTTACGGTTTATTTCCAATCAAATGATGTAGAGAACGATTCAATAAAGGAACTTGAACAGATTTCACTTGCAGCTGTAGCTAAATCTTTTAAATTAAAACCCCAGGTGTTAAATGTAGCAATACAAAGTATTCCTAATGATGAAAACTATGAAAAACTCCAAGCAATTAATGAAAACTTAGAATAAATCATTATTCAACAAAAGGTATATATCAAAGGAATTAGAATATAATCTGCTCAACCATTAAAACGTAAGAACTGGATCGTTGAATTAGATTATGAGAAAAGGGAAGTAAACTTTGTGGAATCCATTTAAAAAAAGGCCGCTGTTAAGTGAAGAAAATGAACTTTTTCAAATAGAAACTTATCGTTGGTTACTGACACATTTTGGTGGAGAAGATTTTTATAATGGAACAAATTTAATTCTACCAACTGAAGATTTTTTTCCTTTAAAATTTGAAACTTCAGAAGAAATTACACAATATACATTTGAACAAGTAAAAAAATATTCGGGTTTAGAAAAATGGCCTTGTAAATTAGAAATACAAGAAGAAGATCCAAACTTACAAGTTGCTGATCTTCTTATCGTTCAAGGGGCTGAACATAATCCACACGGAACATTTTCAATAAATGAAGATAATGAAGCAGTTATTACTTATAATCCCAAATTAGCGTTAAATCCCACACAAATGGTTGCTACCTTTTCTCATGAACTAGCGCATTACTTAACCAGTACTGCTTCTGAAGCGCCGCCAGGGGGCTGGGAAAACTGGGAGTTTGCTACAGATATTACTGCCACTTTTCTAGGCTTTGGAATCTTTCAAGCTAACTCAGTATTTAATTTTGAACAGTATCAAGGTGTGGGGACTCATGGCTGGAGAACAACGGGAGGTGGCTATTTAAGTGAAACTGAGCAAAGTTATTCTCTTGCTATTTTTTTGAGATTAAAAGAAATATCTCCTGAAATTGCTTATCCCCACTGTGATGGTAATATAAAAGCAATATTAAAAAATGCATTAAAAGAAATAGATGGCAAAGACTTTATTAATGAGTTACGAAAAATAGAATAAGCTGATTGTTAGTTTTATGAAGAAATATTGTTTAAACATCAGCCATCCAATTTGAGTGAAATAGCCATACGCATTAAATCAGATAATGTTTTAGCACACATTTTATCCATCACTTTAGCACGATGAGCTTCTACTGTAGATTGAGTAATATCCACTTCATGGGCGATTTCTTTATTACGCTTTCCTATGATCACATAGTTTAATATTTCTTTTTCTCTGCTGGTCAGTTTTTTGTAGCATTGTTCAATATAGGTCAAGTTTTCAAATTCATTACGTTGTAGTGAATCCAGTTTGATTGCACGATAGACACAGTCCAACATAATCTGATTATTAAATGGTTTTTCAATAAAGTGTACAGCGCCTGCTTTAACTGCTCTAACGCTCATTGGAATATCGCCATGTCCCGTCATCACAATAACGGGTGGTGAAATTTTTTCCTGGTTTAATTTTTCTTGCAGGTCAAGACCACTGATGCCTGGCATACGGACGTCAAGAATAATACATCCTCGCTTTGTTTTATCAAATTGTTCTAAATATTCCTGACCAGAAGAATAGCACTCAACGTCAAGTCCGACGGATTTCATTAATAATGCAAGAGCATTTCGAACCTGTTCTTCATCATCTATGATAAAAACACTGACTTGTTCATTCATATCATTTTCTCAATTTTTATTATTTTTGTATTTAACGTATCAATCCTAAATGATTGATTGGAGCAAAATTAAATTGCATAAAAATGCTCCCATCCCCTTTGTTTGTATATGGCAATATTATTACAAACTAATGAATGGGAAAGTATTAGAGGTTTTATTGAGACCTATTCAGGCTTTCCTTAATACAGGTGATAAAAAATAGCAAAATTGGTGGGATAAGACGTGTGTCAATGATAAGGAAAATGAAAGCTCAAAGCCCTCTTCGTAATAAGACACCAATTATTATTAAAAGATAAATAAACTCACTTTTGACGTAATAGTTCAATAAATGCTTCTACAACGGGGTTATTAATGTTGGAACGGGTTCGTGCAATCCAAAGCGTTCGCTTGATTCGTAAGCCTTGTATTTTTATGTGGAAAAGTGTTTTATCGAGTAGTGCTTCCTGAACAGCGAATCGAGGTAAAAAGCTGACATAATTACCTCTTCCTAACATTTCAATTATTGTGTCAGTGGACCCTACCTCCATTAAAGTGGGTAGTTGTTCAATACCAATGTCTTTTAGTTCTTTATCTAGAATCAGTCGCATTGATGATTTTGGTTCACGCAAAACATAGTTTAATTTCATTAGTTGGGGCACTGGAATGAGATCGCTATAGACGGATGAATGCTTTATTCCGCAAACCAGAATCAGTTCGTCATCAATCCATTTTTGTACCAGAATATCAGGATGATCCGGTGCTTGTTCCAATAATGCTAAATCCGTCAATCCAGTGGCAAGATGGGTTTGAATTCGACGGGTATATGCCATACGGCTTTCAATTCGATATTCAGGAAATGCTTCAGCAAATCCCAACAATAGGTCAGGCAGGAGATGTTCACCAATGGCAAAAGTGACTTCCAGTCGTAATCGGTTTTGACCAATTCGTAAAGATTCTAAGTCTTCAAGTAAGAGGCTTTGGTGATCCAGAATCAACCGAGAGAACTGATAGACCTTTTCACCCGCAGTGGTTAACTCCAGTTTACGTCCTTCACGTTGTACCAGATTGACACCATAACAATTTTCCAGAGTACGTAATCGTTTGGTGATTGCAGGTTGTCCAATATTCAGTTTATGGCCAGCCTCAGCAACACCACCCAGCTCGAAGACTGCACGCAAGGCAGCTAGTGACTTGAGATCAGGTAAGTTTTTATATTCCATGGCGGAATGTTACTACAATTTAGCTCATTAGGATATTTTTTTCTACAGTTTACTATCTACTGTATATATAGATTTATTCTGTTATTTTAGAATTTTTTTGTTTTTTTATGCTGCAAGAAAAACAATAAAATATTCCAAATTGAAAAGTTTAATTCAGAGACACATCACCATTAGCAATTTGTAAAGGACTCCAAAGTTCATTTCTGAAACAAATAATTGGTGTTACAGACTATAGGCTTTTAACATTAGGTCTAATGATGACCTCTGTTCCAATCGGTGCATCATCTAAAAGCTTAAAGAAGAAAGAAATAGACTGGCTAATAGTTTCCATACATTGATGTTACCTTCGTTTTAAATGGGTCGGTGAGCAATTCATTAATTTTTTCACCATCACCTGCGGTATGTGACTGAGTCGAAAGAACATAATTCATATAAAGCAATCGTTCGCCTGATGGAAAATCATTTTGGGTTGTTAAAACAAATCCTGTTTCAGATTCGGCACCAGGATATTTTTCTGGTAAATCTATTAAATTTTCATTATTGATAACATAAGGTGAAATAGACACCAAATGATGAAGGTCTTTTGGGACACTTAATGAACTAAACAGTGAGTTTGATTGACCACTTAACACCATCCATTTAGCATTTGGAGAATTTATTAGGTGATTTTCTGTGTTATTGTTCTTGAGATGTTGTACTTCTTTCGCAGTATCATTATATAAATGTTCAAAAGCAGCATTGTGAAAATCAAGGCCGATGCGTATTGTCATATTTTTTACTCCAACACTTTTGGAGAGCATGATAGGAATTTCAGCATGGTTTGGGTAATATAGATGATCACAATTCAGTGAAGGAGATTGCATACCAGCACCAAGTTTTACATAATTAACGACCCGTTTAACCGTTCTTATAGGGCCATTGATATAACCTGCTGGATAACCATCAACTTCCTCTTCATTAAATTCGATATCACCGCTAAATAGTAGAAAGCCTACTTTAACTTTACCTCTGATTTTTAATCGATCAACAATCTCTGAATCATTAATACTCAATTGATTCATTAATGCAGTAAAGTCATTTGAATAGGACATCTTGTAGATAGGAGACTGGATCTGTTTTTGCTTCGGATGATAGTTCATATAGCGTTCTGAGGAGAGTGATGGTGTTTTTGAACGGTAGGAAGCGATATAGACCCATCCTAAAGTTTCGTTGGAAATTGGATGCTTGACCTGTACCTGTAATATATTATTTGATCGGATATTGAGCTCTGGAATAGATGGCTGTCTTTCACCCAGATCTGTTGTCATAAAAAGTAACTGATCATTATGATCAAATATTTTTTTATTAGCTGGATCTTCATCATCATGAGTTGCACTATTTTTTTTAGAGGCCTGTGAGATCCAATCACTCTCAGAATCAATCCAAATATTTTCTTGAGAAACTTCCCAGACCCAATCATTCTCTGAATCGAATTGATCTATTTGAAAAGGAATATCGGATGTATGACCATTTTTAACAGAGAAAACTCTTATGTTTTGTATTTCTTTACCTTTGAGTTGTGCTAATTGGTCACCGGTTAAAATGACCGGAATATCAACCACCAACGTATTAGGCTGACTCCACACTAATGTCATAGGTATAAACAATAAAAGGGGAATTAAAAATCTGCTTAATTTCATCACGTTTCCTCCTAACTAATAGGTCTAATGCTTTATGACCATCATTTTATCAAGCATCATTTCATGCATAGAATACTGAATTCCACCCACTCCCATACCAGATGAATTTCGTCCACCAAAGGGCATCCAGTCCACACGAAAAGCAGTATGATCATTGACCATTACAGCACTGGCATTTAATCGGTTCACTGTATCCAGAGCAACATTCAGATCCTTTGTATAAACTGCAGCTTGAAAAGCATAATCAAGAGAATTTGCTTGTTGGATTGCTTTATCACGATCAGTGTAAGAATAAATACAGACAACCGGACCAAAAATTTCCTGAGTTGAGACTCTGACATTTTCGGGCGGGTTTAATAATACCGTGGGTTCATAACAAGACTCAGAAATACGTTGACCGCCACAAAGACATTGCGCTCCTGCAGAAATTGCCTCAGTTACCCAGTCATGAACACGATCAACTTCACGAGGCAATATCAATGGGCCCACTTGTGTTTGTTTATCAAGAGGATCACCGACAATTAATTCTTTTGCCATCTCCGCCAAAGTATTGGCTACAGTATCACAGAGTGTTTCATGAACAAAAACACGTTGCACAGAAACACAAACCTGACCTGCATGATAAAATCCACCTTTTAATAAAGCGGGCATCATCTCATCAATATCGGCATCAGGTTCTACAATAACCGGTGCTGCACCGCCATGCTCCAATGCACAATGTGCACCGTCTGACAGTTTAGAACGTAACTGCCAACCGACTTTAGCTGAACCAATAAAAGATAAATAACTGACTCGCTGATCGGTTACTAATTGCTCTGCAATATCTCTATTACATAATACGGCCTGACACCATCCTTTAGGCAAACCGGCTTCATATAAAATATCAATAAAAGCTAAACAGGATAAAGGTGTTGTTAATGACGGTTTTATAATAACAGGTGCACCAACAGCTATTGCTGGTACTGTTTGATGGATGGTTAAGTTAAGAGGGTGGTTAAATGCACTAATAGAAGAGACCACACCGATAGGTTCTTTGAAGGTATAGGCAATACGATTGTCTGAAGCTGGGGTTAAGCCCATGGGGATCTGTTCACCTTTTATTTGTGCAATATGCTCCATTGCTAATTGCACACCATTAATGGCGCGTTCAACTTCAGCCAATGAATCCATATAAGGCTTACCGCCTTCCTGAGCTGCAATTTCAGTGAGTTCAGGGATACGAGATTTCATAATATCAATAGTACGCTGTAAAATAGCGGTTCGCTCATGAGGTGCCAGCCACTTATCACGCTCAATAAAATGTTCATGAGCTAAGCTAATTGCATCTTCAAGTTCCTGTTCAGTGGCCAGAGGTAATTCTTTAATGAGCTGATTATCATAGGGTGATAATACACTTACTGTTTTATGAGTAGTCATCATATCTCTCTTATTTTTTTAATTTGTCAGAATGATTATAAAATACAGGTTTTTTGTTTTAGCTTTTCATTTAATATAGAATGATTTAAAGAATAGTCCACTGCCAAATCAATCAGGTGAACACCATCTGTTTGCAGACATTCATCCAGAATTTCAGAAAAATTCTCACAGCTGTCAGGTCGGTGACCTAAAGCACCATAACTTTCAGCATATCTGACAAAATCCGGATTATCATAATCCAGACCAAAATTATCAAAACCTAAACCTTCCTGCTTCCATTTAATCATGCCATAGGCACTATCATTTAAAATAATAATGACCAGGTTTAATTTTAAACGCACTGCAGTTTCCATTTCCTGAGAATTCATCATAAAACCGCCATCACCACAAACTGCTATGACTTTTTTATTCGGATTAATTAGTTTGGCTGCTATGGCTGAAGGTAATCCAGCCCCCATTGTTGCCAAAGCATTATCTAATAATAATGTGTTGGGTTGGTGACAAGGATAATTTCGTGCAAACCAGATTTTATAAACGCCATTATCCAGAGTCACGATACCATCATCAGGCATTTTTTTACGGATAGTGCTCACCACTCTTTGCGGTAAAACGGGAAAACGATTATCCAGTGAATATTTTGATAAGTGAGTATCAACCTCATGTTTAATCTTATTAAAATAAGATAAGTCCCAATTGCTTGTATCTTTAACTTCCTCGGCAATTCTCTTTACCGATGTTGAAATATCACCGACCACATTTAATTGTGGAAAATAAACATCATCGACCTGATTAGGAAAAAAGTTCACATGGATGACTTTTTTACCACCATGTTCCATTATAAAAGGTGGTTTTTCCATAATATCATGACCCACATTGACTATCAGATCAGAACGACTAATTGCACAATGTAAGAAATCATGATCAGATAAGGCTGCAGTGCCTAAGAACTGAGGATGACGTTCATCAACCACTCCTTTACCCATTTGAGTACTGAAAAAAGGTATTCCTGTGGTTTCAATGAAATAGGAGAGTGCTTTTTGAGTTAACTTTCTATTGGCGCCTGCGCCAATCAGTAATAAAGGCATCTTTGATGCTTCAATCATTTTGGCCGCAGCCTTTATAGCAGAATCATCTGCATCAGGACGTTGATAATTTATGACTTCAAATACTCGCTCATCAACTTCTTTGGCTGCAATATCCTCAGGTAGTTCAATATGCACAGCACCTGGTCTTTCTTCCATAGCAAGACGAAAAGCTTCTCGTACCGATGAAGGGAGATTATTGGAGTTAACAATTTGACGAGTATATTTTGTAATGGGTTTCATCAAATGCACAATATCAACAATTTGAAACTGACCTTGCTTACTTTTTTTAATCGGTTTTTGTCCAGTGATCATCATCATCGGCATTCCACCCAACTGAGCATAAGCGGCTGGTGTGACTAAGTTTGTTGCGCCTGGACCAAGTGTTGAAAGGCAAACGCCCGGTTTTCCTGTGAGTCTGCCATAGGTGGCAGCCATAAAACCAGCACCTTGTTCATGACGTGTCAAAATCAGTTTTATTGATGAGTTCTTTAATGAATCCAAAAAATCAAGATTTTCTTCTCCTGGTATACCAAAGATATATTCAACTTTTTCATTTTCTAAAGCTTTAACGAGTAAATCTGAAACTTTCATGAGATTTCCTTTAATCGGGTTCTGTATAACAATTTTTATTTTTTAAGGCACCATACAAACCATTTCACCATCCACATTGGCAAAACATTTTTTTGCAATAAAGCTGTTGGCTGTTGCTTCTTTCATTTCCTGTTCAAATTGTTCGGGATAGGGTGCTTCTAACAAACTTCCCGTTACAATATAAGGAAATACCTGATCATAACGAAGTGTTTTAGTGGCACTAACACGGCGGTGGATATGAGAGCGATTTAATAGTTTTGTTTGTTCTAAACCAGATGCTGCAAGCAGTTCACGAACACTTTGAATGGTTTCATAATGATAGTTAGCAACCCGTGTTTTTTTATCTTCAACCACAAGTCCTACCGTAAATTTTGGATTTTGTGTCGCAATCCCTGTGGGACATTTATTTTTATTGCATTCTAATGACTGTATACATCCTAAAGCCAGCATCATGCCTCTGGCGCTATTACATAAATCAGCACCTAATGCGAGATTTTTGATGAGATGAAATCCAGTAATGACTTTACCACTGGCAATCACTTTAATTTCTTTTTTTAAATCAAAACCCATTAAGCAATCGATCACAAAAGCTAACGCATCTCGTAAAGGGACACCAACTGAATTGGAATATTCAAGTGGGGCTGCTCCAGTACCACCTTCACCGCCATCAACGGTAATAAAGTCCGGTTTAATTCCCGTTTCAACCATAGCCTTACATATTGCAACAAATTCACTGCGTCGGCCGATACAAAGTTTGAAGCCAATAGGCTTGCCTCCAGATAAGTCTCGCAATTTTTTTATAAAGTGCATCATTTCAATTGGTGTTGAAAAAGCGCTATGGGTTGGTGGTGAATCTACCTGAACATAAGGTTCGGTATTGCGTATTTCTGCAATTTCAGGAGTATTTTTAGCTGCGGGTAATATCCCGCCATGTCCTGGTTTTGCGCCCTGAGATAATTTAATCTCAATCATTTTGACATTATTCAGATTAGCCTTTTTCTTAAACAATTCATCAGAAAAAAGACCCTCTTTGTTTCTACAACCAAAATATCCAGTACCTACCTGCCAGATTAAATCACCGCCAGGTTCCAGATGATGAGGACTAATCGAACCTTCTCCTGTATTATGAGCAAAATGACCAATTTTTGCACCGCTATTGAGTGCTAAAATGGCGTTTTCACTGAGGGCACCAAAACTCATTGCAGAAATATTGAATAAGCTGGCATCATAGGGTTGTAAACATTCACTGCCCCCAACAAGAACGCGCAAATCTTTTTCAATTGCACTTTCTCTTAAGGCAGACAAAGAGTGATCCATCCATTCATAACCATTTCTATAGACGTCAACTTTAGTACCCAGTGGTACTGTATCAAGATGTTTTTTGGCGCGTTGATAGACTACAGAACGAAACATTCGGTTAGTAGGGGCCCCTCCAGTTTCAGGTTCGACAAAATATTGATGCATCGGCCCACGTAATGCTTCCATAATCCAGCGCCAACGAGCCATCAGAGGATAATTTCGCCATAATGAATGCTCCTTCTGGGTCATGTCATAAACACCAACAAGTAGCAGAGGAATAATCAGTGCATAAGCCCAAAAAAACCATGGTAAAAATACACCAATAAGAGCAATGAGGCAAACACTGATAATAGAGTACAATATAAAAATATGGCGCATAACAAATCCTTTTAAATAATGATTAAATAAACTTGTGTTATTGATATTTCAAACTAATTTTACGTACTGCATTTAATTTATAAGTGATTTAACTTCCTCTAGAAATTGTGGGCTATCCCACTCATATATCCCAATAATTCTTATAATGACTTGACCTTTTTGATTGACAATATAAGTTGTTGGCAGAGCAGGAATAGACCAATCCTCTGAAACCTTACTACTTTCATCAGCGAGTAAAGCAAAATCAACAGGATTATTATTTCTAAATTCTTTGACTTCAGATAATGAATTCCCCATAGCAATTGCAATAATTGAAATGTCATCATTAATTAATTGTGTATAAGCTCGTTGTAAAGAAGGCATTTCTTGTCTACAAGGTTTACACCATGTTCCCCAGAAATTAACAATCACAATTTTACCCTGATATTTAGCCATAGTGTGTCTATCACCATTGATATCATCCAGATTGATTTCTGGCGCTTGCCAGGGTTCATCAATAAACTTCATGCCTGGTGGTAATGCATAAGCATGAGAGACTAAGAATGAAAATAAGAGTAATAAAAGTGATATTTTTTTCATAATAAAGATTCTATTTAGTAAAGAAAAATTATAATTAAATGAACATAGAGAAAGGGGTAAATTCTATGTTCATTTAATTAACTATTTTTATTAACTATAGCTTAATTAATAAAAATTGGTGCACTAGATGTCTCATTGTAAAGACTATCCAGTTCTTCCTGTTGAAGTTTTTTACTCCAAACAATTTTTGAGCTACCATTCACTTTTACTTTAAACTCATTTACATCAATGGAATGATATTTTTTATTAAGCTCACCTGTTACGATGACATTTTCTAATGCGTGACGTGCTTTAACACTACGTGGCATTTGAAGGAAATAGTAATCACCAGATTTATCCTGAAGAACAAAATCTCTCTCTAATGCAAGATGTGGGTCAAGTCTGTCTACAGGGCAGGTTTTACCTTCGTGAGCACAGCTATGACCATTAAGTTTACCTGTAAATGTTTCTGCCAGAACAGATGCAGGGGCTGCAAGAATTGCAAGAAATGAAATAGAGAAAGCTACATTTTTAATTGTTTTAAGTTTCATGATAATAATTCCTTATAGTAAGTAGTAGATTAGAAGACGACCATAATTGGCGTCTACATTTAAATGAACATTTATTGATTCAACAAATGTTCCTTAACTCAGTTAGACAAGTTTTACCTATAGGGATAATTTGTATGCCAACTAAGATAAATTTTAAGGTGTATGTTTGTTATTAACCATACGTAACATCCGATAAATCAGAGTGGGGGTTACGTATATTTCCTTAATACAATACGGCCTTTGAATGAACGGAAATTCACTATGTTTATATTTCATTTAAGTTTCTTTGAAGTTCTATGAGGATTACAATTACCAAGATTTGGAAGCGCAGAGGTTCTTGATAGTTATGTTTTTTCATAGAAAAGTCTTTATTTAGTAATGTTGTAAAAAATAATGAAAAATATGACCCTTTTGTTTGGGGGTTCAGATTTTTTAAGCTTGACCTAAATTTGTTGTTTTTATGTTTTAGATAGTATGAAGTTGCTGTTTATATAAACTGTAATTATTATATGTAAAAACTAACTATTCATTCCCAACTGAGAGAATCATTATTATGTCTGAAAGAATCAATAC
>JAPHSW010000143.1 GCA_026196615.1 Gammaproteobacteria bacterium
CTAGAAAAAAGCCTCAGAATCCAATGATTTTGAGGCTTTTTTTTTGCTTTTTTATTATAGTGATTCTTTTTTAGCCCTGGTAGGGATATGTCTGTATGAGCAATTTAGATGCTGAATATGAGCTTTTTAAAAAACTGTGTAGTTTGCGTAGTATTAAACAAACTCAAAAAAATAATCAATTATTGAAAAATATTGAAAAAAAAGGCTTAAAAATAGTACAGAATAATGAAATATATGTCATTCAAAATGAAGTTATTCCACTTTCAGAAGAGTCTATTAGGGCTAATCTGGATTGTACTGTAAATAATTTAATTCAATTACTTGACGTCTTATATCAGGCAGACTCGACTAATAAACAGATCATCAAAAATGAATTGACTGAAAATTACTCTGTTTTAATGACAGAGTTTCAAAGCAGTGGTCAGGGGCGTAGAGAGAAAAAATGGATGTCACCAATAGCAGACAATATTTATCTCTCTATTCAATTTCAACTAGAAAACTCCAAGAATGTACAGCTGATACCTCTAATAACAGCAATAGCAATATGTAAATCACTTAAAAAATTTAATGCTAATGGGTGTAAAATTAAATGGCCGAATGATATTTATCTCGATGGGAAAAAATTGGCAGGGATTTTGGTTGAAAGTCGTTTCAATAGAGAACAAGGATATACATTTGTTGTTGGAATTGGTTTAAATGTTAATATGCAAATTAATAATAATATTGATCAATTATGGACAAGTTTGTGTAAGTCTCAGAATAAATTTTTTGATCGAAATATAATAACTTCTGCTATTCTATCTGAATGTATACAGTCTTATAATAAAATACTTAGATTGGATTTTATTGAGTTCATGTCTGATTGGAAGCTATATGATTATCTTAATGGCTCTGAAATAAATATAACGAATGATAAAGCAAGCTATTCTGCTATTGCTCGTGGGATATCTGCTGATGGCGCTTTACTGATTGAACGCTCAGGTGACGAAATTCTTCAAAAAATCTATTCAGCAGATGTTTCTGTAAAACGAAAAAATTAGGTTAAAAATAATAGTGAGTTATATATTAATAGACGCCGGCAATAGTTTTTTAAAAATTGCCTTAATTGACAGTTCAGATGATTCAAATATTACTTATATCAATTTAAATTACACTAATTTGTATGATGACTTACTCGAACAATTCAATGATGCTGTTCCTTCTCAGGTCATTGTGTGTAATGTCAGTAACCCTGTTAATTTTAATATTATTTCAGATGTTATTTATAACATTTGGAGAATTCACCCTTACCTTGTTCAAGTCCAACAAGATAAATATGGTATTTCAACAAGGTATACTAATCCTAGAGTTCTTGGGTGTGATCGTTGGGTTGCGATGATTGCAGCGCGTCATGAATTTGATAAAACTCTCTGTGTTATTGACTGTGGTACAGCTGTAACTGTAGATGTTGTCACTGAATCAGGAATGCATGTCGGTGGGTTGATTACTCCAGGAATTAATACTGCCCGAAATTCACTAGGTTTAAAGGCTAACAACCTTCCATCAGTTGATAATAATAATGAAAACATTAATAATGAAAGTTCAATTTTGGCAATCAATACTCAGGATGCAATTTTGGGTGGTACACTTTATCAATTAAGCGCTTATATTGAGCGAATTGTCTCTGAAATTAAGCATGAATTTGGCGAAGATATTGAATGTGTGATTACAGGTGGGGATGCTGATAAAATTCAGGCACTCACTTACCATAACTTTCATCATAGAAAAACTTTAGTTTTGGATGGATTAAAAATTTTAGCTGAAGATATATTCGAAAAGGATATCAAATGAAGTGGTTGTTTATAATTTTTGCATTACTCAATATTGCTTATGGTGCATATAATTTTTTTGTCGTGGATGATTCTTACATTGGAGCTACAAAAAAAGTTTTTAATGATAAAAGTCAAATTGTACTTCTGAATGAACTTGATGCCAGTGACTTAAAAGAGCTACAGGATAAATCAGTAGCAGCTAAGATAGTACAAGATGATACTCAATATAATAACTTGGGTGAAGATAAATCTACAAACAATGATGAAGAAAGCAAGAGTGAAGAGGAAGAGGTTGCAAAACAGACAAATGATGTGGAAAAAAATCTTTGTTATAAATTAGGGCCTTTTACAAAGAAAGTAATGAATGAAGTTCGCGTCTTGCTGGATACTGAGTACCAAAACCAGTTATCTTTTGGTATTGAAACGACTTCAGATATAACCTATTACAGAATTTATATTCCTCCTCTAAGAGATAAAGCAAAAATAAAAGATACACTTTTGATTCTAGATAAAAATGGTCTAAAGGATCATTATGTTATGTCAATCGATGGTCGAAAAAATGCTATTGCCCTAGGGGTTTTCAAAGAAAGAAGCGCAGCAGAGAAAGTTGCAAGTAAAGCGACTAAGATTGGCTTGTCAACAACAATCGAAGCTATTAGTGATGACAAAAATAGTTTATATCAACTACTTGTAATTTTTCAAGATTCCCAAGAGACAAGCCGTTATCAGGAAATAATTTCAGAAAAACAACTTATTTCAGTTGAGTGTGATAAATAAGGGTTGATCGCCTGAACAGACTCTGTATAATACGCGCATCAACATTATTTAGTGCCGGTATAGCTCAGTTGGTAGAGCAACTGACTTGTAATCAGTAGGTCCCGAGTTCGACTCTTGGTGCCGGCACCATATTCCAAAAGCCTTGTATATCAATAGATTACAGGGCTTTTTTATTGCCTCAAAAAAAATAGCTAATTAGAACAGAAAAGTGATTTACGGCAGTTATACGGCAGTTTCTTTTTTGGCTGTAATTGTATAAATATTATTTAGCTTGTCGGTTTAACATCCACTCATTAATTTCAAGAAATCTCCAACCAATACTATTCTCTCCCAAAACGATACGAGCAGGGAAGTCTCCCTTACGTTCTAACCTCCATATAGTAGTACGAGAAAGCCCTGTCATGTCTTGAACTTCTTTAGAGCGTAAGATTCGATCTGGCAAAGAATTATTAACTTCTGGTGCAATATTTCCACTAACTGAATTTAAAAGATAGCCAAGAAGTTGATACCCAAAAAATTCAACTTTACTTTCAGTAACCTTAATATATTCAAGTTTATCTTGTTGTAAAAATTCTTTTATATCAGATTCTGAACAGTGTAAAAAAACAGATGCCTCGTTTAGAGAAAAACGTTGATAAAGAGCAATTCCCATGCTATCAGCAATTTCTTTAATATTGTTATTGAAAGGTACTTGCATATTTTGTTGGAAAAACTCTCTTGGTGTAATAGTGAATTTAATATATTATAATCCAGATATGACTCAAGCAGATACTATTTTTACACCAAAAGATAATTCACTCGAAGAGCGAATAAAAGCCTATCGTTCTGTTGTGGGTGCTTGGTATAACGCAGAGGCCAGTTTAAAGGCTATGGACAATGATGAATGGTCTCATACTTTGGGTGAAAAAGAAGAAATTGTAAAAGCCCATGATATTATCCTAAACAGTTTAGATACTGCTTCTAAAGAAATCAGTCTAAATGAAATGAAACAAGCTAAAGAATTAGGTCTTCTAAGTGATAGTGAAGCACAAGAGTTTATAAATAATAGCAGACAGGAAGAAATTCAAAAAATTCACAGGAATAGGCAGAAATCTAATAGTTCTAAAGATAGACAACGATAACTCTTTATTTATTGCAACACTATAAATTGTATTGACACATTATCCTATCTGACATTATTAAAAATAGAGCTTAAATAAATTTTTCTATTTAAATGTTCTTGTAGCTAAGTATTGTTTTCTCCCAATCATATAACGGTTTATTTCCTGCTCTTTTATTTCTAAAGAAACACCATCAAGATCAGGAAATATAAATGATCTTGTAATACCAATAACTGAAAGCTCATTTTTAATTATAGTAGCTATGTTGTATGGTATGAATATTTTGTGAATTAGTGGCCTTAAAACATCATAATAGTCAATAGGCCAAATATTAGAGCCATGTAATGTAAATATACCTGATTGTGCTCTGATTCGTGGAGAAATGTGTGAAGCAAGCACGCAGATTGGAGAATAAGCTGATCCTGATTCCATCGGTCTAATATAATGTGACCAATCATTAAAATTTTCAACGACATCAATTGGGTAATTACAATTTACTGCTTCTAAATTGATTTTATTTGGATTGATTGCGAAAATTGCGGCACCATCATCTCTACCTTCATCATCATTTAGAAACAAATCAGCAGAATCAGGTTGAGACTTGTTCTTTGCTGATGTAAGAGACTCTACAGCAAAAAATAGAGCAACTAATGCATTGGTTGTCCAATCGAGAAGCCTTGTAGGGACACCATGATGTTGCATGAGGAATAACCATTCAAAATCATTACTAGGTATTTGAGATAAAAAAGGTATTGCTTTACGTTTAAATTCATCAAGCATTCTTTCTGAACTTAAGCCAGTGACACTATATCCACTGGAACTTAACATCTCATCACCTTTCAAATCACGACCATATGAACTTTCTAGTGGAGTAACATCCCTCAATACTGTTGGAGTGAGTCTATAACTTGCAGATGAATGGCCTCTAAACCATGTTGAGCCATCTTCTTCAGAGTTAATTTTTGTTACAAGTTCAATATAATCAGATAAATTTTCTATTACATATTTTGTTATCATAGACTGTTCTTTAGTATATTTATGCTAAGAAGTGTTAGCTCTTTTCTCTAAATAAATGTTCATCAATATTATCAAGCATTTTAAAATAGGCATGATAAAAGCTTTTGTAAATTTCTTGGGTTATAACAAATTTTTCATTAATTTGAAGTGATGAATCAACCTTTTTGATGAAATTCTCATCAATATATCCCATATTATGAATAGCAATATGCCTTACCTGAAAACATTCAACAATTTTATTTATTTCATAATTTATATTAGAAAAGTCAAAGTCTGAACCTTCAAGATGGTTAATGACCTCATAAACTCTTTGGTAAAACCCAAATTTAAAATTATCCTGTGGAAATAAATTTTGGAACAGATCTTTAAAGAAATATTCAATATCTGAGCACAATGAAATAATTGTTAAATCCCATAATCGCTCGTAAGCACCAGAATGTTTTTTTTGGTCATAAAATGAATTTATGCTCTCAGGTAAACCTAGACTTTCTTTTAACTTGGGTGGAAAAACAACCTTTTTATCATTCATTTCAGAATTGCTGGCATTATAAAAGACACTGTTATTTGTACCTGTTGTGCATTTCCAAGCATGAAGTTTTATAAAATTTGTTTTGTAATCTTCAATTTGTTTCATAATCTACCTTAGATGACGAGCTAAGTTGTTGACTAGATCTTTTTGATTGTGCTGTATTTCTAATCTAAGCTCAACAATGTTATTTTTTGATCTCAATTTCAATAATTCATTTCTGAAAAGGGATAAATACCAAGTTGTACTACCCATTTTTCTAAATGGCATTATCCAATAGGATTGAATGAAGTTATTTATATTAATTTGTTGTTTTGCTTGTTCACAGTTCATTTTTTGAGGTTTAAAGTAATTTTAATAATCTTATCCGAACTTATCCGAACTTATCCGAACTTATCCGAATTAAGCAGATATCAACTATGAAAATAGATAATTTCACATGACATGTAATCAACCAATTACCCGAAGAATATCATCAGAGAGTCAATCAACCACAGAATTAATTATACAATAAACGGTTTTAAGGGCATTTATATAAATATTTTAAGGTAAAATGCCTCTTAAAAAATGAAAATACTAAAATGTTTTTTGAAAATATTTTCCACCTGATAATCATCAGTATATAGACATCATCAAAAACTAAAATGCAATTTTTTCAAAAACTGTGTTTTGGATTATTTCTTATGGAATCAAAACACGACATTTGACTACTTTCATCCGTATTGTGAATAATCTGTGGGATTAATTATCCTATTATTTTATTTTTATAATTTTAATATTATGAAGAAAACGTATCATAAAATCGTTCAAGGCGACTGTCTTAACGTAATGAAGAGTCTGAAAGAGAATAGCATAGATTTTATCTGTGCAGACTTTCCATACAATATATCCAATAATCCTGGGTTAACAAAAAAATGAAATAAAATTGTTAAGTCTGACTTTGGAGATTGGGATAAATGGGATACACCTAAAGAATATATAGAATTTGTATTCAAAGTTTGTAAGGAGTATCAAAGAATACTGAAGCCTAATGGCAGTATGATTTTATTTTTCAGTTATCATTATTCTTGATGGTTAGCTTTTGAGTTAGAAAGAAGAGGTATATTTACATATAGAATGCCTATTATTTTTAATAAAACTAACCCTTTACCACATTTTAGGGAAAATGGTTTTAGAAGTTGCCATGAAGTTGGGGTTTGGTTAGTAAATGATGGTTGAAAATTTAACAAACCTAGAACATTTAATTTTCTTGGGCAATCTAAAATGAAGAATGTACTAAATTATAAAATTGGTAGGGATGGTAATAAACAAACTAATCACCCAACTGAAAAACCTGAATTTCTAATTGGTGGATTAATAGAAGTTTTTACGAAACCATGAGAAATTGTACTTGATAATTTTGCTTGATGATGAACCACAGGAGTTGCTGCATATAAGAAAGGAAGACACTGTATTTCAATTGAAAAAGAATGAGGATTTATCAATACTATAAAAAAGAGACAATCAAGAGCAGAATAATATAGGGGCAATTAGCCCCTTTTTTTGTTGATCTGTGAAATATATTTATTTGAAAGAAAAGATTAAAAATAAACGGTCTTGTCCGTTCAAAATCAAGAATAATGACGGTTTCCACCTTGTCCACTTCGTGGGGCAGACCCTCCGCAATTTTTCTTGATTTTTTCATTACCGCCTAAGTCGGCCTTGTCGCCAAGGATTAATGAGACGCGAAAAACGCTCATAACCCTAAATGCGAATTATAAAAGGATATGACGATGGAAAATGAAATTAGAATATATGTTGCAGATTTATCAGCATATAACAATGGTAGGCTACATGGTGTTTGGATTAATGCTTTATTAGATATTAGTGATATTCAAGACCAAATTAATAAAATGCTGAAAAATAGCCCTGAGATATTTTCTGAAGAATACGCTATCCATGATTACGAAGGTTTTGATGGTTACAGGCTATCAGAATATGAAAGTGTAGAAAAAGTTCATAACATAGCTTGTTTTATTAATGAGCATCCAGAGATAGCAGGGAAGTTATTAGATAATTATTGTGGGAATCTGGAAGAAGCAAAAAAGGCAGTAGAAGAAAATTATTATGGTTGCTTTAAATCTGTTGTCGATTATGTGGAAAATTTTACTTCTGAAAATCATGATATTCCAAAATATTTAGAGGGTTATATTGATTATGAAAAAATGGGAAGTGACATGGAAATGAATGGTGATTTTTATTCAATAGAAACTGCCTTTGATGAAGTCCATATTTTCTGGAATCATTAAGATTTGAGTATATGAGCCACCATGGAAAAAATACTATGGTGGTTTATTTTTTCTTTTCCTCAGCAAATATTTTTTGAGCCATGAAAGCTACTAACCTTAATTCTGCCTTAGTAGAATCAATGATTTCAGTGTTTGATCTTGATAAAAACAAGAAAATATGACGGTTTTGATCGTTGACTGGTTTTAGAAGAAGCAAGATTGCAAGTTCGTAACGAACAGCTCCAAGCTGTCCGAGTCTTCACAAAATCTTCACATATAAATAATGTGAAGATTTTATAGAAGACATGACGAACTTGCATCTTGCCAAAGGCCAGCCCTTGGAACCCGTCAGGGGGATTTTAGAAAAATTCCCCCTTGAAACCTCCTTAAAAAGGAAATCCTCCCTCGGATATGTGAGAGAGAAACTTATATTAGAACTTAGATAACCGCACCCTTTGGGTGGGGTAAAAATAGCTTTGCGTAAAAGCTTTTTTAATATCTGCCAAAAAGAAAACTTTAGGGTAGATAATTAAAATATTGTTTGATCCTGACAACTCTATTCTTTTAATGGAGATAATAGTTTGCATACAGAAGGTTATTTTTTGCAAACAACTTTCTTGTACACTCAGTACCAAAGAACCTTATAGGGTCGATTACAACCACGTCCTATGGGCGTGGCTTTGTTTTAATATGCTATAGTCATTGTTATTATTAACAAAATTAAAAAACTAGAAATAATATTATTCAGCTCTACTTTTTCTTTTAAAATAAAAAAACTAAAAAAGAAAATAAAAATAGGCCCTAAAAATAAAAGTAATATAGTTAAATTTAATCATAATTCTTGAATAGAGTAAAGTTTAGCTAAATGTCATACAAAATAAAAGAAACCTGAAAAAAATCATAGCTTTAATGATTTTATTGGAAATTCTTTTTTGCTAATTATTATCTGCTTAAATAAAAGTAATAATAATAAAATTCAAGCTGTTCTAAAAGTTAATAATAACTCTGGAGAAATAATATTTAATCAATACTTATATATATTTACTAAAATAGCTGAAGTAAAAATTCATCCAAAAATAAATAATATTCATTTATCAAATGAAATTATTAATTTTTTTCTAAAATTGAAAATATATAAAATTAATATAGATAATAAGATTGCTATAA
>JAPHSW010000250.1 GCA_026196615.1 Gammaproteobacteria bacterium
ATTGATTGTGTCCATGTTTTGCCTATACCTTTACGTTCACATTTACAAAGCATGCTGAAAAAACGTTATGAACAATTACTTTCCTATGGACCAAATGACGGTATAGTTCCCATTTATGATGTTGAGCAACTACCCGGTTATATTTACCCACTATGGGGCATCGATCATTTTATGAGAATGCCACAAATCGGAGCATTGCTCTATCAGTTTTTTACTTATATTGCTCAGCAGGAATCTATGAAAATAAAACATAAAAAAGGAGAAGAATAATGCGCTTATTTACTATAATTATTTTTATGAACTGTTTATTTTGGACTTTAACTCTACAGGCTGAAGAGCGGCATGATGCGGATCGAGAGCAACTAAGAAATCTATTAAGTACTATTGAAGTGGCATTGAATCAAGCGGATATTAAGCAGTTAGCTGCACATTTACGTGATGATGTAGTAGTGACCTTTCTTAATGCAGAAGTTGCACGTGGTATTCCTGCTGTTCATCGTTATTTTGAAAAAACTATGTCAGGACAAAATGCCTTATTGGCGGGCTATAAAACTCAGGCAAAAATTTCGGCACCTGCTCTTTTTTTTGATAACATTGCTATAGCATACGGGACAGCAAAGGATGAATTTACTCTAAGAAATGGACATATGATACCTGTTAATACACTTTGGTCGGCGACTTTAGTAAAACAGAGTAAACAATGGAAGGTGGCGCAATTGCATTTTTCTGGAAATTTATTTGATAATTCTGTATTAAGTTCAGTTGAAAAAAGTATTTTTATTGTTAGCGCTATAGCTGTACTTATTGGACTGCTTATTGGTTTTTTTATTGGCAGAGCTATGAGCCAAAAAATGAGTCGGAAAAATGTCTAAAATAGACCAGTACAACAGACAAAATAAATGGATTTTTGTTGTGCTACAAAGTGTGTTGATTGCTTTACTATGGTTTGCTAGTCAGTTGTCTGGATGGAGTTTGTTATTTGCGGCACTACCTTTTTCATTCCTTGGTCTAACTAATTATGCTCTGATACATGAAGCTTGTCATGGATGTTTGCATACCAAAAAACGTTATAATGATTTGATGGGCTGTACGGCAAGCTGGTTATTTCCTGTGTCATTTAGCTTTATGTCAGTTGCCCACAAGGTTCATCACATCAATAACCGTACCGATAATGAAATGTTTGATTATTATTATCCTGATGATAATTTACTGCTTAAGTATGCCCAGTGGTATAGCATTTTGATCGGTATTTATCCGCCTATTATTCCAGTTGGATCAATTATTATGGCTTGTACTCCCTGGATATTTTGGTTGAAACCCTGGCAGACAGCCAAGTCGTCTTCTATTATTTTTGATCAAACTTTATTCACTGCTGAGGTTCTCAGGAAAATCAGACTGGAGGTTGTACTGGGAATTTGTTTTTGGTTGTTATTGTTTTTTGTTCTAGATTTAGACTTGTTTTCTGTTTCAATTTTGTATATAGCTTTCTGGTTTAACTGGTCTACCCGCCAGTATGTGACACATGCTTTTTCTAAAAGAGATGTTTTGCAAGGTGCTTATAATTTGAAAGTTAGTCAGTTAATGGCCTGTATATTTTTGAATGGACATTGGGATTTGGTGCATCATAACTATCCTAATGCAAGATGGCAGGAGTTGCCCGAAATGGGCACAAAAAGTCGGGAACCTATTGCATATTGGCCACAGTATTTTAAGCAATGGCTTGGTCCTCGGAAAAACAAAGAGATTGCTCCAGCAGCGATGAAGGATATTTATTGAGTAGAATTCAATTATTTAATTTAAATCTTTAGAGAATTTTATTATTTTTTTATTGTATTATTTCAATTAATATTTTAATTCAAATTGTCATTTGTCTTACAGTAACCAGTAGATGGGGGCGTCAAATAATTATTTTCTTTATTCTTTTGATGACGTTGATTGCCATGTAAGATATGCAGTTGGAATTTATAATGAGGAATAAAGAGAAAATGCTTTTATTAACAATGAGTGGCACAATGATATTCTTATGAGTATTTTATTTCATGAGTATATGGCAAGCCAATAAAAAAATGATCAAAATACGAAAACAAATTACTATGGACTCGGAAGCGGTTAAATCCATCATTAAAACTGCAACTGATGAATTAAGAGCCGTTTATCATCCAATAAAAACTAAAGTAAAAAATGAAATTGAAAAACCAATTAGCATTGTTGCAATTATTAAAGATCATGTTGTCGGCTTTGCGGAATATCTTATTTATGAAAATAGTATTTTAGTTCGTGGATTGGCTGTTTCTCCAGTTTATCGCAGACAGGGAGTTGCAAGGACAATAATTCAGTACCTTATTCTAAAAGCAAAAAAAGAAGGTAAAACTGAATTAGCTCTGAGTACAATTAAAGAAACAGGTAATACTATTATTTTTTTACATATGGGCTTTACTATTGTCTCAGAAGAATTGTCGGAATTATTTGAAGATGTTCATGGTGAACAAGTTATTCTAGTTAATATGACTAAAAAAATTGGATGACAAATTTCTAAAACTGGTTGGCGCAAATGCTGTACTTTTTGACTGAACTGTTAAGTGCATAAAGTAATGAAAACAACAAAGCCACAATTGAATTCAGGGTAACTAGATAATTATGAAAAAGAACACTAGGCGTGTTGCCTTAATTACAGGATCTACTGATGGTATAGGGGCAGCAATAGCAAGGCGTCTTTCCAACGATGGGTTTGCTATTGCACTGCACTCACGCTCTTCACAAGATAAAGGATTAGAACTTGCTGAGATATTGGGAAATGCGAGCTATACAAAAGCTGATCTTGCTGAAGAAAAGGATGCTCGTCATCTAATTCAATCTACTCTATCTTACCATGGACGTCTTGATGTAATAGTGAATAATGCCGCAATGAGTGAGGTGATTCCACATCGTGAACTAAAAAAAGCAACTCCAGAAATATGGCGTAAGTTGTATGATGTCAATGTAATTGCACCATGGGTTCTTATTGCAGAAGCTGAAGCGGCTTTAAGAGAAAGCTCAACACCTGATATGCCTAGTTGCATTCTTAATATCACATCGCATGCCGGTGTAAGACCAAAAGGTGCTTCAATTCCATATGCTGTGACTAAGTCGGCTTTAAATCATATGACAAAGTTACTTGCTCTCAATTTAGGGCCAGAAATTAGAGTCAATGCGATTGCACCGGGACTTGTTGATACTCCAATGACAGAGGACTGGGATTGGGCGCGTGATATTTGGCGTGAGAAAGCACCTATGCAACGAGGAGCAAGGCCAGAAGAAATTGCAGATATTGCAAATATGCTCATTGAATCAAGTTATCTTACTGGTGAAGTCTTATTGGCTGATGGTGGTTTAAATTTAACATAATAAGTTTGAGCAACAATTTGATCATTTTGTCCTGTAAATAACCCCAACAGAATGGGTCACTGAATTTAGTGTTATACATTTAAATATCAATGGAGAAAAAATATGAAAATCTATGCAATTAGAATTCTTGTTGATGATTGGTTATCAGCTTGTGAATTCTATGAAAATAAGCTGGGCTTACTACTTGAATTCAAAGATGAATCATTTGGTTGGGCGGAGTTTGATGTTGGTGGAGCAAAATTCGGAATTGAAAGAATTGATAGTAACGCAAGTCCTGAGGACAAAGCGCTTATTGGTAGATTTCTGGGAGTATCATTGCAGGTCGAAGATGTTGAAAAATCATATAATGAACTAGTGAGTAAGGGAGTTGAATTTACTGCTTTACCAGAAAAGCAAGAATGGGGTGGTGTGCTGGCTCACTTTAAAGATACTAGTGGCAATATTATAACCTTGATGAGTGAAAGTGCTTAAGTAATTTGCATACCGTAAACTCAATTTCTCTTTTGCTTTTTGTAATATGCCTGGTGTTGGATTTAATATAAGCTCACTGTATCATCTCTCATAATTCAGACAGTCCAATCAATAGTTCACGATAATTATGAAGTACAAGTAGGCGATTATTTTTGATGAGCATAAGATAAATTATGCAAGTTTAATAGTTGCTGGAAAGCTATATTACACAAATTAATTAAAGTGAATATTTTGTTTCCACTTGTAGGGGAAACATCTATCTCAATTATAAAATAGATAAGTTGTATCTTTTTTATCTTGTATTAATTAAAATATTTTATTTCTAGATTTTTTTATAAGTATTTGATTTTATAGTTTTTATTTTTGTTTGATTAAGTTTAGATAATAAGAATGATAAAAAATGTTTGCTTATGTGTGATTTTTTACTATGTATTTAATAGGAATCAGTTTATTAATTGCCTGGTATAAAAAGTGCTTGCTCTATATAAACTATCGGTAGGGATAATAACAACTTTGGTTGAAGAAAATCTTAAATTCTGATTTCATTGATATATATCAAGATATTAGAAAATAAGTATAGTCTTAAGTTGATTGTATTTTAATAAGCTATATCATAAACCACAATAAAAGTATGTTATTCAGTGAAATAAACACTTAGAACTTTTAATTATATTGGGATATCACACAATGAGCGTATTTATTAAATGGTCTGACGAGTTGAGCGTTGGAATTGAAGAGATTGATGAGCAGCATAAAGTTTTAGTCAATCTGATTAATAAAATGCATGATGCTATCGATCATCACCATGGAAGTGATACCGTAGAAGAAATTTTAGTGGAACTGGCTGATTATACGAAAATTCACTTTGCTGTTGAAGAAAGTCTTATGCGTATTCTTGATTTTCCAGGCTATGATGAACATAAAGAAATTCATGATGAGTTGCTTGAACATGTTGTGCAGTTACATGAAAAAGTGGCTTCAGGAAAAACGGCCATCAGTTTTGAACTAATGCATTTTCTAAAGTCATGGTTGTCTAAACATATTATGGAAGAAGATACACAGTACAGTGCTTTTTTCCTTGCGACAGGTGCGAAACCTAAGTTGAAAAAGAAATCATGGATGAAACGTCTTTGGGGTAGTTAATTGAACAATAAACTGTTCCTGATTTAACGAATACGTTTATTAATTATTCATTCTATATCATTTATTACTTTATTTTTTGTGAACATATAGAATATTTTAGGACTGAATTCTTACATATAACCCAATAGTCTCTTTTTTGAAAAAAAGAGTATTGGGTTTTTTTATGCCCGAAAAATTCTACAAACTAAGACATTTGTAAGTTATCACTGACATTTCCTCCACTAACAACAACAAAATTAATGAAATCAAAAATAGATTAGTATGAATCGATAAACTTAAGGTTAAAATGTAAAAACATATGACTCTAAAGCATGATTTAGAAAACTGGGATGGTAAATCTTCTATCGATATTGAAGAAATACATAGAAAATATTCACAAAATTCTTTTTTTATACAGGAATTACTTTTATTGATAAAAATTATTCCACTTCAAAAAGGTGCCTCATGGATTCTTAAAAAATATTTGGAAGCTGGTGGCAAACTAAAGAAAAAAGAACAGAGTAAAATTATTGGTTTATTAAATGATTTTGAACATTGGGAATCAAAATTACATCTATTACAGTGTTTCCCATATCTTTTGATTTCAAAAAATGAAGTAAAAATGGTTGAGACATTCCTAAGAAATTGTCTGAGTGATTCCAACAAGTTTCTTAGAGCCTGGTCATATAATGGTTTTTATGAATTGTCCTCTCAATATCCAGAATATCAACAAGAAACTAAGCAGTTTTTTTGAAATGGCAATGAGAGATGAAGTTGCATCTGTAAAAGCAAGAATAAGAAATATAATGAAAAAAGGATTTTAAGTAGAGCTGTATCATTAAAAAGTTTTTAGAAGGAAGATGGCACGATGAACAGTCAAATCAACATTAACTCTCGAAAAACTATGGAAAAATATTTAGTATCAGGCGACATAATTGATTGGAAAAATCCAGAAATATTAAAGAAAGCTAAAGCCTTGTCTCATGATATTGATAACCCCGAAGTTATTGCAAAAAAATGTTTTGAATATGTCCGTGATGAAATAAAACATAGTAACGATTACAAAATGAATCCAGTTACCTGTAAAGCATCAGATGTTCTTAAATACAAAACAGGTTATTGCTATGCGAAAAGCCATCTTTTAGCCGCACTATTAAGAGCTAATGGAATACCAGCAGCTTTGTGTTACCAAAGGCTTACCATTGAGAATGATGTACCGCCATTTTGTTTACATGGTCTTAATGCCGTTTATCTCCCAAGTGTTGGATGGTATCGAATTGATGCGAGAGGAAACAAAGAAGGAGTTGATGCAAAGTTTACACCGCCAAAGGAAAATCTTGCATTCCCGATTACTGTTAAAGGTGAAACAGATTTTCCTGAAATATTTTCAGAACCATTAGCCGCTGTTATTTTAGTGTTAACCAAATCTAAGTCGTTTGAGGATGTGGCAAATAATTTACCTGATATTGAAGATTTCGAGAGTTATTAAAAACTTCATAGGATATGAAACTTCCACATAAAAGTAATTAATCAATTGTAAACGTAATATTGTTATGTCTGAAATAGAGTTTTCAAAAGAAGAAGTTGAAATAATATCTAAAAAAATACAATTGTATTTTAGTGAAGAATTAGAGCATGATATTGGACAATTTGATGCTCAATTTTTACTGGAATTTTTTGCAGAAGAAATTGGGCCATATTTTTATAATAGAGGTCTATATGATGCACAATCTATTTTAGAAAATAGACTAGATAGTATTACGGAAGCAATTTATGATATTGAGAAAGTAACAGAATTTAGAAAATGACTAGAAAAATTACTGAAATATTTCATTCAGGTGAACTTGAAGCTCAAGAATTGTTCAATAATAAAACATCGTGGTCAGAACGTTCTATTTCTTCGGTCAATAATTTATACAAAGAAAGCATTGATGAAGATAAAGCTTTTTTTATTGAAGGCAGAGAATTCTTTTTTATTTCAACATCGGATAATAATGGTAATTGTGATTGTAGTTTTAGGGGAGCTGAAGATAATCATGAAGGTATACAACAACCATCGGTCCTTGTGAAGGATCATAAAACCATTATTTTTCCTGATTATAGTGGTAATAAAATGTATAATTCATTGGGAAATATTATAGTTAATCCAAATATTGGAATGCTTTTCATTGATTTTCCATCGGCATTACGTTTGCGAGTTAATGGTCATGCTCAGATAATAAATGCTGAAAATGAGTATCAAGAGATATGGTCAACTGCAAAACGTTTAGTAAAAGTAACAGTCAATCAAGTATTCTGGAATTGTAAAAAAAGAATTCCTAAATCAGTTTAAATATTACTTTAATATGGAGGTCAACATGATTGAAAAAGTAAGCCCTGATAATTTTTCTGATGTGTTACCTCTTATTAGGGAGTATCAGGAGTTTTATGCTGTAGAAAATATTGATGAAACGAAAAATGAAAAATATTTTAGTCAGTTCTTAACAGATCATCAAAATGGTGTTCTTTATCTCTGCCACATCGATGGTAAAGCTATTGGTTTTGCAACAATCTATAAGGGTTTTTCCAGTACACGGGCTGAAACAGTTGCTGTGTTAAATGATTTATATGTTCAAACGTCTTATAGAGGTAATGGATATGGAAAAGATCTCATTAATTATGCTGAAAGTGAAGCAAAAAAAATGGGCTTCAGCCGTTTGCAATGGTTAACTGCACAGAGTAATGAAAGAGCACAACAACTCTATAATGATCTGGATGTCAGTAAAAGTATCTGGTTTTTTTATGCAAAAGAAATATAGTTAGGAAAAGGATAATATGGCTGCTTATGTCATCTTTAATTATAAAATACTCGATAGAAGTAAAATTGATGAGCTTACAGAAAGAGTTAAACCTGTTGATAAAAAATATGGTGCAGAGGTTATCGTTGGAAGTCCTGTAAAAGCGGTTGAAGGGGAGACTTTGCCAAATATGGTGATTTATCAATTTAAGAGTTTTCAAGATGCAACTGACTGGTATTATTCAGAGGAACATCAAGATGTTTCTCTTTTTCGTCAAGCCATTACTGAAGGTTGGGTAACAATTGTTCCAGGTGTCGATGAAACTGAAGCATTAGTTTCTTCTGGCTATTTTGAATGCAAATCGTAGGAAAATAAAAAATGTTTGAAAGAGTGATGGGTTTAGATGTCATTGATGCTCAGGAATATCAACGATACCGTGAAGGAATGCTACCTATTTTAACAGGCTATGGTGGTGCTTTCGGATATGATTTTAAAGTTTCAGAAGTTTTGTTATCAAAAACAGATAATAATATTAATCGTGTCTTTACTATTGAATTTCCTAGCAAGGATGTTATGGAGTCATTTTTCTCTGATCCTGAATATATTGCAGTTCAAAATAAACATCTAAAAAATTCTATACAAAGTAAAACTGTGATATCAATGCATGAAAAAAATATTTAGAAATGACATATTCTCTGAATTTAAAAGTTCCAGAATTATATAGTCGAACCTGAATAAATCATAGCACTTTGATTTGTAAGGATATATTCTTTCATTACAGGTGCTAAAATTGCAAGTTTTTGATATAATATAGG
>JAPHSW010000075.1 GCA_026196615.1 Gammaproteobacteria bacterium
ACAGCATATAGCCCTGTAGTCACTAGCGTGTACCGGTCTAAGATGGTTTCCAATCGCCCTTCTTCTAAGGCACTGGCTATCATAAACGTTGGCGCTATGAATATACCTTTACCATTCAGCGCTGCGTTCATCAGTATATTCCCCGTATCTGAACGAAGATTGCCATCCACTTTAATACTGATGCTTTTCCCCTGATCATCTCTGAACAGCCAATTATCTGGATGCGGTGCCTGTGAATAAATCAGGCAGTTATGTGTTTCGAGTTCAGTAGGATGTTTGGGCTTACCATGCTTCTTTAGGTATTCGGGTGATACGCAGGCATGAAAGCTACATGGCATAAGCAGTCTCGCCATCAAGCTCGAATCTTCTAGCTTCCCAACCCTAAGCGCTACATCGATACCCTCTTCTACAAGATCCACCAACCGCCCGGAAATATGTATATCCAGTTCAATCCTGGGAAATTTCTGTTGAAAGCTTAGTAGTACCTCAGGAAGTAATGACATGGCAAGGCTCTCGGGGGCCGAAATCCGTAACCGACCTTGTGGCTCATGTTGTAAGGGCAAGACTGATTGCTCAGCCTCTCGGACGTCTGACATGATCCGATGCGAATAACTGGCAAATACTTCCCCTGCATGAGTAAGACGTAGACGCCGGGTGGTACGGTGAAGAAGCTGAACCCCAAGATGTCGTTCGAGGAGAGAGACTTGCTTACTCACTACAGGCTTGGATATACCCAGAGCTTCGGCTGCAGCTGTAAAACTGCCTTTATCAACAACAGCAGAAAATGTCTCGAGATAAAGAAGAATATTCATATTAGTTAACACTTAGAAACAATAAGTTTCTTTTTAGCATGTTTATGCTCAAATTAAAACTATATATACTTATTTGTAACAAAATTCGAACCATGAGCTTGTACTCGAATCACTGGGTATAAACAATCAAAGAACTTACTTTAGGAAAATATCATGATCAAAAATACTGCTAATACATACGGGGTAGTCGCTAAAAGTTTTCACTGGCTGCTATTCCTGATGCTTACCTTCTCAATTGTAGCGGGAAACTTTCTTGCCTCCATGCCCAAAGGGGCTGAGAAACTGCAGGCTGCGGGTATGCATAAATCATTTGGTGCGGTCATATTGATGCTGATCATGTTCCGCCTTGTGTGGCGGTTAATCAATGAAACACCCCGACTTCCGGATGAAACAACAGCAGGTGAGGCTTTTGTGGCTAAAGCGATGCACAGGGGACTTTACATACTAATGTTTGCACAGCCACTGGCTGGAATCATGATGAGCCAGGCTGCTGGTTTCCCAGTGAGCTTCTTTGGCCTCTTCGAATTTCCTGTTTTCCTGGATAAGAATCCAGAGCTAGCGAAAACATTTCTCACCATTCATGGCACGGTGTGGATACTACTTGTCATTGCAGTGATCGGTCACGCAGGTGCTGCATTGCATCACCATTTTATTAAGAAAGACAACGTATTGAAGCAAATGACTACTGGTGCGTGATCGACCAAAGTCAAACATTTAATCAACTTAGAGGATAAAAAAATGAAACGATTGTTTATACTGTCAGTATTTACCGTTAGCTTATTGCTTTCGTCAATAGCAACAGCCTCAAATTTTCCAACAGAGGAACCGATGGGGGGGAAACCGTTCGGCCATAGTGTAAAAAACATGGGTGAAGGTTTGTACGTGTTCCGCTGGTGGGTGTATCGAAATATTTTTATGGTCACTGATGAGGGGGTTATCGTTACCGACCCGATGAATCCTAAAGCAGCTAATCTGTTGCTCAGTGAAATTCGCAAGATCACTGACAAGCCAGTTAAGTATGTTGTTTATAGCCACAATCATCATGACCATATTTCTGGTGGTAAGGTGTTCAAGGAACAGGGAGCGACATTCATCGCCCACAAAAATGTGCTGAAGGAACTTGGTGATCATCCTAGTCATGCTACACCTCTACCTGACATTACATTTGAGGATGAATATACAGTACAGTTAGGAGGCAGGACACTCGAACTGAAATACTTCGGCCCGAGCCATGGTGAAAGTCTGGTCGTTATGCGACTACCAAAAGAGAAGATACTGTTTATTGTAGATATCGTTACACCACGAAGAGTAGCATTCAGAGCCATGCCAGATTTCTGGCCAGATGAATGGATCAGATCGCTAAAAGAAATTGAACTGATGGATTTTGACTATGTTATCTCAGGGCACGGACCTGAAAATCAACCTGCAATCGACCCTGCATCAATAGTTGAAGAGCAGCGTATCTACCTGGAAGATTTGATGACGGCAGTAAAAAAGGCAATGGATTCTGGTACTCATAACCCTGATGTACTAAGAAAAACCGTGAAACTTCCTAAGTACAAAAACTGGCAATACTACAATGAATGGCTGCCAATGAATGTTGAGCGGATTTGGGCTTATTACCATATGGGTTGGTAATAGCTAACTTGGTGGGGCAAAATGTTGATTCGTTCAGCATCTTGTTCATCATTAACTGCTTTTATTGAGCATCCGCTTTTACTTTTGTGCTGTCACTTCATAAAAAAAATCCTAATTGACAGTTATATACTGAATTTGGATAATTTTTAAAAAATAATTGTATTTTTTTGAGTTGGATAAATGGAAGGTATTTGGAAATACATGATATCAGTCAAGCCCCAATTATCATTTATAGGTTATTATGATAATTGTTTTTACTGAAATTTGAAGATAAACATTAACGAGCTATTAGTCCATCAATTAGTATCAATGATGGCCAATTAGAGTCAATAGGACTAAAAATGTCACAAGTTAAATTATCCGATTCTCTTATAGCTACTGACTCTATTCCTATAGTAGATGACATTCAAACACCAGTTCAAGGCCGCGTTCCAGGAAATAGAGGTATCTGGGTCGGTATCTTCTGTGTATTGCTTGAATTTCTTTTCTTATTCGGAGTTTATCTCACAGCCAAAGCTCATCATCCGGAGGCATTTTTAACAGGTCCTGATAAGCTGGTCACTTTAGCAGGTACAACAATTACCCTTTTATTGCTTACAAGTGGCTATTGTATGGTAAAAGCAATTAATGCCATTCGGGATGATCAACGAAAGTCTTCAGTAAACTGGATTATATTCGCAATACTTCTCGGGCTTGGCTATCCCATTGTGAAGTATTTCGAGATCCGTTGGAATGTCGAGCATGGCATTGATGCCGAGGCAGGCATTTTCTATACGGTTTATTACTATCTCACACTCACCCACCTGGTCCATGTGGTTTGGGGACTGATAGGATTAACCTGCGTTGCAACATGCACAAGCATGGGAATGTATTCCTCAAAACATTATAGTGGCATTGAGGCTGCAGCTGTTTACTGGCATACAACCGATATTATTTGGCTTGTCATTTTTCCTTTCTTCTATATTTTGCGATAGGTGATCATTATGATAGGAAATTCTGAAAAAATCTGGCTAATATTAATTGGACTTACTCTTGTAGGGATCTTCTTTGCAGAAACTGGCCAGGCGGGTTGGTTACTCACAATGACAGTAGCCACTCTCATTATTCTAAAGGGCAGTTTGGTCATTGATTACTACATGGATATGCGTTCAGCAAATCAACGAATAAGAAATGTTCTACGATTTTTCATCATAATAATACCCGTTATGGTCATTATGGTTCATGGATTGGGTGATGAAATACGTCAGTTAACCAGTGTTTTCTGATAGAATTTCAAAAAGCTATTACGTTTTTTGATTTTCAATACTGAATAATAAAAAGGATCTTCATACAAATGGATGTATCAACAATACTCATACTATTCCTTATTGCAGTTTTAATGCTGTACATCATTGCTATATTCAATCGTCTGGTTGTTTTGAAAAATCGATATAAAAATGCCTTTGCTCAGATAGAGGTTCAGCTTAAAAGGCGCTATGACTTGATTCCTAATCTGGTAGAAATATCAAAAGCTTATATGAAACATGAAAAAACAACACTGGAAGCAGTTATTGCAGCACGAAATCAGGCATCTGGTGATTTGTCTTCAGCAATGAATGCCATTGGAGATATTTCTGCAATGCAAGCTTTAGGAAATTCTGAAGGAGTATTAGCCAATCTGTTAGGGCGTTTTAGAATCACACTTGAAGATTATCCTGATTTAAAAGCCAACGAGACCATGATGCAACTGAGTGAGGAGCTGAGTAGTACTGAAAACAAAGTCGCATTCGCTCGACAGTCATTTAATGATCAGGTCACCGCTTATAATATTTATAAACAATCATTCCCGCAAAATATTCTGGCTCCAGTATTTAATCACACATCAAATGCCACTTTGTTGGAGTTTGATGATACAGTGCAAATCCAGAATCCACCCACAGTTTCTTTTTAGAATCTACTATTATGAATTTTTTTGAACATCAGGACAAAGCACGTCGCAATACGGGTTTATTGATCGTCTTATTTTCTATGGCTGTTCTTATCCTAATTACATTAACAAATTTATTAGTTATCGGTTTTATCATTTTCACCAGAATGGAATCGGGTAATGCTATAACCATGATGGAATTATTCGAACAATCCTTTAATTGGGGACTGTTTATTCAGGTTGGACTCCTGATCTCAGCCATAATTCTATTAGCCAGTTTATATAAAATTGCTGTGCTTTCATCGGGTGGAAAAGCGATTGCTGAAATGCTTGATGCCAATATTGTTCCTCAAGGAACAAGAGATCACAATTTAAAACAATTATTAAATGTCGTCGAAGAAATGGCAATTGCCTCAGGTACGCCTGTTCCCAATGTATATTTACTTGAAGAGAATTCAATAAACGCATTTGCCGCCGGTACCTCACCACAAAATGCTATTATCGGAATTACTCGAGGGGCTCTTGATAATTTAAATCGAGATGAACTACAGGGCGTCATAGGGCATGAGTTCAGTCATATTCTAAATGGTGACATGAATATTAACTTAAAATTAGTTGGTGTTCTCAATGGGATTTTAATTATTTACCTTATGGGTCGCTTCATTATACGTAGTATGCATCACACCAGTAGTCGAAATAATAAGAATAATCTTCCCGCCCTGTTTATACTTGGTTTTGGATTAATTGTTATTGGTGGTGTGGGACATTTTTTTGGTCAGTGGATCAAAGCAATTGTCAGTCGACAAAGAGAATATCTTGCTGATGCCTCATCCGTACAGTTTACCCGTAACCCTCAGGGTATAGGCAATGCACTCAAAAAAATTGGTGGTCATACTACAGGCTCTATTTTACAAACCTCATCTGCAGTTGAATACAGCCATGCATTTTTTGCAAAAGGGATCAGTCATTTTTTTCTTTCAATGTTTAGCACACACCCACCTCTGAAAAAAAGAATTCTGCGAGTTGATCCCTATTGGGATGGACAATATCTTAAACCTAAGCCAAAAAAGAAAAAACAGCCTGAAACTACTAAAGATGATAAGTCAGAACAAACAAACCTGATAAACAATACCATTCTTGCAGCAACTGTAATATCTGAATATGACAAACATTTAAAACAGGCAACAAACTCCATAGTTTCTCAGGTTGGTACATTAGATAAGAAAAATATCATTTATGCACAACATCTTATTAGTGAAATTCCAGTAACATTAAAAGCTCATACAGAAACAGGTTCTAATGCCCGACTAATCATCATGGCTCTCATTTTACAAAAAAAACAGCTTGAAGATAACCAACTATCCATCCTGGAAAACAACCTTGAACTGGATGAAAAAAATACCTGCATTACTATTTATGAACAACTGACAACATTACCACTAAAGTTACACTTGCCCATTGTTGAATTATGCATGCCATCATTAACACAGCTTTCAATAAACCAATACAAAAATTTCAAAAACACAATTGAAATGTTAATTCTTGCTGATAGAAAAATAACTCTAAAAGAATGGTTTATAAAACGACTTGTATTACAACATCTAGATGAACACTTTGCTCTGACAAAAAAACCTAAAGAAATACTTTTTACAATCGGTTCAGTAAAATCAGAGGCTGAATCATTATTATCTTTAATTGCCTATATTGAACATAGTGATAATGTTCTAGCTAAAGATGCCTTTTCTTCTGGTTTAAAACTTGTTGGCTTAACTGCTTTTCAATTTAAACCAGGAAAACAGTTTTCATTAAAAGAAATTGATCACTCTGTCGATAAGATTGCCCAACTTAAACCTTTATTGAAACAAAGAATATTGAAAGCCTGTGCAGCCATTATTTTGCATGACCATATAGCAACAGAACAAGGCCTGGAAGTTTTGAGAGCGGTGTCTAGTTCAATAAACTGTCCTATGCCTCCTATTACTATTAACTAACAAAAAACTGTTACATTGATTTAACTCTATACACCATACATTTAGGCACATCATCACCTTCATAAGAAGGTATGTAATACTATAGGAATTCTTAATCGGTATATTGAAAGATGAAAGAAGATTTTCATAAGATTCAATTCACATACCATAATCAAGCTGGATAGCTATATTAGAAGCAAACAAACGCCGACATAATGATATCCCTTTGATCCATTGCTTTTGATATTGTTCACAAGTTGTTTTCAATTGTTGCTCTGAACCGATAAAGGAATGAAACTTTGAATTAAAACTGGTCACTGTTTCCAACCAGTTGGATTCATCCAATCCCAGTTGGTGCAGAATTTTAGGTGTATTTTTAGGAATAAAGCCTTTCTTCTAATCAGTGAGCAAAAAAGCAATTCCTGTTCCTTTGTTTTGACTGCCAATAAATTCAGCTAATTTAACCGCCGTATCCATTGGTTGTTGTTTTAATTCATTAATGCGTTGCTGTACTGAAGTATAATCTGACTCTGCAAGTGAATCACATAAGGCAGCTCTGACAGGGTTTAAGTCAACATAGCTCATACAGGCTAATACCGCTTGTTCATTGAGTAATGCCTGACTTTTAAAACGTCCTTCCCAAAATCGACCGGTACACTTATCTTCTGCATTGGCCTGACGAGCAATGGGTTCATTCAAACAACGCATAAACCAGCTTAAATCACATAAACGCTCTCGCCATTGTTTAATTACTTGCCGTGCCTGTCGTCGTTGTGCAGGAGTATAACATTGACCTGTCTGATAACGTTCAATCAGAACAGGCAGTTTAAAAAGTTGCCGCCAGCGGTTAATGATTTGTTCCTCACTCCAATTTTCAGCCTGAGCAGGTTGCAATCTGAGTACCGTATGCACATGATTGGACATAATGGCATAGGCAACACTTCTATCGCAAAAGTTTCACTGAGCTGTTTTAGACGCGCTTGAATCCATTGTTTTCGGTGTTCATAACTTTTCCCTGTCACTTTATCTTCACCACACAAAAATGCACGGCGGACACAGCGGGAGATACAATGATAATAAGGTGTTTCAGATAAACTGACTTGTTGATTACGGGCTTGAGGCATCTCA
>JAPHSW010000252.1 GCA_026196615.1 Gammaproteobacteria bacterium
ACCAGCCTTAGACAAGAATTCAGGTGTTGAAGTTAAACAACCCTTAGTGATGCCTCCCCAATACATTGAATTGCCACCACCGCCGCCACAACCATTTCCTTACAAACCTGAGAATTATCCTCCACCGCCACATGGAAATTTTCGTCCACCTAAGCCGCCACCTGGCGCCAAACCACCTCCAGGTTATCGTCCACGGTAGTAAATGTTTAGAGAGCAGTTTTTATAGAATTAATATTTTTTGAGACTAACAACGGTGACAGAAGAGTCATTAATCATCCATTTAAGATCATAGTCATAAACTCTTGTTGAATAGGTTTTATCAATTTTTTTATAATAATAAGCTCTATGATCAAGGCTTAATAATTGTTCAACAAATTGCCTAATATGTGGATATTTCTGTTGAGCACTCTCACAATCAAATTCCGCTTCTTGTGTAAAAAAAACACTGAGTTGTTGTTCCTTAATTTTATCGGTAAAACCACCTTTTGCATCTGGAATGCTATCGGTATAGGGGACGTAAGGTTTAATATCAACAATCGGGGTTTGATCCAGTAAATCAGCTCCCATGACATGGAGAAATAGTTTCCCATCGTGTTGTTCGATTGACTCTAATTCAACCAACGATAAGCCTATTGGATTAGGCCGAAAACTCGCGCGTGTTGCTAAAACACCAAACCTCTGTTTACCATCCAGTCTTGGTGGTTTAACAGTGGTATTCCAGCCTTTATCAATATGACGGTGAAATATAAAACTTAACCAGAGGTGTGAAAAATCTTCCAGACCTCGTGTCATTTCAATATCATTATAGGGGGGAATCAACTCAATAGTCGCAGTTGATGCAGTGACCAGCCGTGCTTGCCTTGGGATGGCAAACTTATCTTTATAGCAAGAGTGTACAATACCTATCGTATCAAAAGTAAATTGCATACTGACTTTACCAGGATACAAAACTGATCATGGATTAGGTAATGCATTAGCTAATCGACGAGTTTCCTGTAATAGCTCTGATGTTGAATTACCAAGGCAGGTAAAATGGCCCATTTTCCGCCCATTTCTTGCTTCTCTCTTACCGTATAAATGTAATTTAACATTTGGGTTGGATAAAAGTTGCGCCCAATCAGGTTCACCATTAGACCAGATATCCCCTAAAATATTGAACATGACTACTGGAGATAAAAGTTCAACACTACCAGCAGGCAAGCCGCATAACATTCTCACCTGCTGTTCAAACTGAGAGGTTTTACAAGCATCGATGGTATAGTGGCCACTATTATGAGGTCTTGGTGCCACTTCATTTATGAGTAGACGATCATCTGTAGTATAAAAGAATTCAACCGCCATCACTCCACAGTAACCCAGTTTTTCAGAGAACTGAGCAGCTTCATTAATCGCCACATCAAGAATTCGCTTTGGCATACTACTTGGCACTGCCGTATATTCGAGTATGCCATTCACATGGTGATTTTCACCGATGGGATAACAAGTGATTTCGCCATCATGGCCTCTGGCAAGTACAACAGAGACTTCTGATTCAAGGTTTACTTTCTCTTCCAGAACACAGTGCACTGATCCCATGGATTCAAATGCAACGACGGCCTCTTCAAGGTTATTAACAATCGCTTGACCTTTGCCATCATAACCAAAGCTAGCGACTTTCAAAATCGCCGTTCCACCAATTTGTGTGAGAGCAAAATCCAAATCATCTTTTTCATAAATTGGAAAAAATCGTGCCGTTTCAAAACCATTATCTGCTAGAAATGTTTTTTCAGCGATACGATTTTGTGCTATTTCCACAGCTGCAGACGAAGGTCTAACTGGAATTGTCTGTTCAATTTTGTTCAGTGTATCAGATGGTATATTTTCAAACTCTGTCGTCACCGCATCACAATTATTAATCAATTGATCAATAGCCCAATGATCGCTATAGGATGCATGTATGTGTTCATCTGCTATTCTTCCAGCAGGACTATCAGGATCGGGATCAAGCACAATAACATGATACCCCATAGCATGTGCAGCCATAACAAACATTCTTCCCAGCTGGCCACCGCCAAGCATTCCCAGAGTTTTTCCTGGCAGAATCATGATGTAATCCTCATAAGTTGTTCTTTAAAAAAGGTAAAAATAAAATGATGCCTAGCAAGGTAATTCCATTTCTAGAACAGCCTGTGCCTGCTTTTCTCTAAATTCCTGTAGTTTATCAGCTATTGTATTATCTTCAACTGATAGTATTGAAGCGGCATATAATCCCGCATTCGCGGCACCAGCTTCACCAATAGCAAAAGTCGCCACAGGGATTCCTTTAGGCATTTGAACAATAGACAATAATGAGTCCATCCCTTTTAGATAGCGAGAGTTGACCGGGACACCTAAAACAGGAATCGTTGTTTTTGCAGCAAGCATTCCAGGAAGGTGTGCTGCACCGCCTGCACCTGCAATAATACATTTTAAGCCACGATTTCTGGCTTCTTCGGCATACTGATATAGCAAATCTGGAGTGCGATGTGCAGAAACGACCTTCGCTTCATAAGCAATTCCCAGATCTTTTAGTTGCTGGCAGGCATTTTTCATTACCTCCCAATCACTATTGCTGCCCATAACAACACCAACAAGAGGTGAACCATCTACTGCTTTTTCATTACTACTCATAAGTACTCATCACTTTTTCAAATGCCAGATTTAATAAAAATGTATTAAACCCAGAAAAATCATTCTTTTCCAAAACAGAAAAAGGACGGCGATGCCGTCCTCTTTCATATCAGAGAGAATTCTCTCTTTCTTTAATTATTGTGTCCTATCTATAAATCTGCTTTAAACTCATAAGTAAGACACTAAAAATTAAGAAATTTTAGGATCAAGCTCACCACTTGCATAGCGACCAATCATAGTTTCTAAAGTCTGAACCTTAATTTTAGATGCATGACCTGCTGAACCAAACGCTTCAAATCGTGCCGCACAAATATCTTTCATTGCACTAGTTGATGCTTTAAGGAATTTACGTGGGTCAAAGTTAGAGGTATTTTCCGCCATGAATTTACGAACCGCACCAGTTGATGCCATACGTAAGTCAGTATCGATGTTTACTTTACGAACACCGTTCTTGATACCTTCAACGATTTCAGTCACAGGTACACCATAAGTTTGTCCCATGTCACCACCATAGTTATTAATAATTTCTAACCATTCTTGTGGTACTGAAGATGAACCATGCATAACCAGGTGAGTATCAGGGATACGCTTGTGTATTTCAACGATACGATCAATACGTAAAACATCACCTTCTGGCTCTTTAGTGAATTTATAAGCACCGTGAGATGTACCAATAGCAATTGCTAGAGCATCAACACCGGTTTCTTTAACAAAAGTTGCAGCTTCTTCAGGATCTGTTAATAACATATCCATGTCTAGCTTGCCTTCTGCACCATGGCCATCTTCTTCACCCATCATGCCAGTCTCAAGAGAACCTAAACAACCTAATTCACCTTCTACAGAAACACCACCAGCGTGAGCCATTTTAACTACTTCAAGAGTTGTGTTTGAATTATATTCAAAGCTTGAAGGCGTTTTCATGTCAGCCATTAAAGAACCATCCATCATGACTGATGTAAAACCAGACTGAATAGAACGCAAACATACTGCTGGCTCAGAACCATGATCCTGGTGCATAACAACAGGAATGTGAGGATACATTTCAACTGCAGCTGAAATCATGTGACGTAAAAACGGTTCGCCTGCATAAGAACGTGCTCCAGCTGAACCCTGCATAATAACTGGAGAATCAGTTTGATCGGCAGCTTGCATGATGGCATGAACCTGCTCCATGTTGTTTACGTTAAAAGCTGGTAGACCAAAGCTGTTTTCTGCAGCATAGTCCAGTAATTGACGCATTGAAATCAAGGCCATTTTGGCTCTCCTATTTTTTTTATCAAAATATATTTATCTGAAATTATAGTTTTGTAATTATAGCTCTATAAATTCTTATTCGGTAATTATTAATTAAAGTCAGGGTCTACTAACTCACCCACTTTAACAATCTTCATCGCGTTAGTTCCGCCCATAACACCTGATAGATCGCCTTTTGTAATTATCACTAAATCACCATCTCTGACAGAGCCGCGGCGTTTTAACTCATCAACCACTTCCATATTCAGTTCAGCATGATCTGTCGTATTAATATCAAAACTAACGGGTACGACACCACGATAAAGTGTCACTTTTCGTCGAGTATCCACATGTCCGGTAAAAGCAAAGATCGGTATACCCGACCCAATTCGAGACATCCATAATGTCGTGGAACCGGATTCTGTTAAAGCAACAATGGCTTTCACTTTCAGGTGATTTGCAGTATACATTGTTGACATCGCGATAGCTTCATCAATGTATTTAAATTCAGTATGTATTCTGTGATCGGATTGGCTTGCCTGGCGTTGCTTCTCAGCTTCACGACAAATCCTATCCATAGCAATAATTGCTTTTTCAGGAAACTTACCAGCCGCCGTTTCAGCTGATAACATGACCGCATCAGTACCATCTAAAACAGCGTTGGCCACATCAAACACTTCAGCTCGTGTCGGTATCTGATTTTCAATCATTGACTCCATCATCTGAGTCGCAGTAATCACCACTCGATTCATGGTTCTTCCCAGACTGATCAGACGTTTTTGAATTGGTGGTAAAGCGGCATCACCAATTTCGACACCTAAATCACCACGAGCAATCATAATTGCATCAGAAGCTTCGATAATATCTTCAATACAATTCAAAGCTTCCGCTCGTTCAATCTTTGCGACGATGCCGCCATGACCACCTGCAGCTCTTAATAGCTTTCTAGCAAGATGAATGTCATCCGCACAAATAGGAAATGAGACAGCAAGATAATCTGCTCCCATTTGAGCAGCTGTTTTTATGTCGTTTTTATCTTTATCACTCAACGCAGCGGCAGAAAGACCACCACCTTGTAAGTTAATGCCTTTCCTGTCAGATAATTTTCCTCCGACAACAACTCGACAAATAACTTCTTTACCTTCAACACGATCAACCCAAAAAACGAGACGACCATCGTCAACTAAAAGGTTATCACCACGCTTTACATCATCAACTAAATCTTTATAGCTGATTCCCACGCGATTTTGATCGCCATCACCATTAGCTAGACTTGCATCAAAGATAAACTCATCACCTTCGGCGAGCTCAATTGGGCCATCGCGGAATCTTTCGATACGAATTTTAGGGCCTTGCAAGTCAGCAAGAACACCTACCTGACGGCCAAAAGCTCTTGCCCGTGTGCGTAGCTTATCTGCACGAGATAAATGTTCTTCAGCAGTTCCATGTGAAAAATTAATGCGTACCACATCAACGCCAGCTTCGATAATTTTATCTAAAACTTTAGGGTCATCCGTTGCTGGGCCAAGTGTTGCTAAAATTTTTGTCCGTCTAAACATTTATTCTCTGCAGTCTCTATATTAAGAGTTAAATTCAAAAGCTGATAATTAGCCTTTAGCGCGTTCTTCTAAAATTGCAACCGCTGGTAATTTTTTGCCTTCAAGAAATTCAAGAAATGCACCACCACCAGTTGAGATATAAGAAACTTTATCTGAAATATTATACTTATCTACTGCTGCAAGTGTGTCACCACCACCAGCGATTGAAAAAGCAGGAGATTCTGCAATCGCCATTGATATTGCTTTCGTACCTTCACCAAACTGATCAAATTCAAAAACACCGACTGGGCCATTCCAGACAATAGTACCAGCTTTCATAATCACATCAGCTAATGCCTGAGCACTATCTGGACCAATATCAAAAATCATATCATCATCAGTTGCTTCGCTAACACCTTTCAATGTTGCTTCAGCAGTTTCTGCAAATTCTTTTGCACAAACAATATCAGTTGGTACTGGAATATCGCCACCGCGTTCCTGAGCTGCTGCTTTCAGGTTTTTAGCGGTTTCGACTAAATCTTCTTCATAAAGAGATTTACCAACATTATGACCTTCAGCTGCAATGAAGGTATTGGCAATACCACCGCCAACAATTAATTGATCAACGACTTTAGACAGTGATTCTAAAACGGTTAATTTGGTTGATACTTTTGAACCACCGACAATTGCCACCATTGGACGAGCTGGATTATCAAGTGCTTTACCAAGTGCCTCAAGTTCACCTGCGAGTAATGGGCCGGCACAGGCTGTTGGAGCAAATTGTGCTGGACCGTAAGTTGAACCTTGTGCCCGGTGAGCAGTACCGAAAGCATCCATTACGAAAACATCACATAATGCAGCATATTTCTTCGCTAAATCTTCAGCGTTCTTCTTTTCACCCACATTAAAACGAACATTTTCTAATAAAACGACTTCGCCATCAGCAACTTCAACACCATCAAGGTAATCCTTAACCAGACGAACTTCCTGACCCATCAGGCCAGACATGTGCTCAGCAACAGGCGCCATAGAAAACTCATCACTATATTCACCTTCTGTTGGACGCCCCAGGTGGGACATAACCATAACTTTAGCGCCTGCTTTAAGAGCTAATTCGATGGTTGGTAAAGATGCTCTGATACGCTTGTCTGAAGATACTTTTCCATCTTTAATAGGCACATTTAAGTCCTGACGAATAAGTACACGTTTTCCAGATAAGTCCAAATCGCTCATTTTAATAACTGACATGCGAATTCCTCTTTTAAAGTTTCTTAAATTTTTAATTACTATTTAAATGCTTTCTTGTATAAATTAAAAAAAGTATTCAGATAGAAACTAATTTTGCTAGACAAAGAGTCTAAGTAAGAATTGTGATTTAAAAAGCAAAGAGCACAAAGGCTTTCACCAATATGCTCTTTCATATCTGTATAGATTATTAATCACTTAATCTATACAAGCTTTGCGGTGTTTTAGTTAGCAGCAACGTGCTCAACAAAGCGTAGCATGTTACATGTGTAACCATACTCATTGTCATACCATGAAACAACTTTAACGAAAGTTCCATCAAGAGCGATACCAGCACCAGAGTCAAAGATTGAAGAGAAGCCAACTCCGCGGAAATCAGTTGAAACCACTTTTTCGTCTGTGTAACCCAGAGTCTTGCTCATGTCACCATTTTCTGAAGCGTCTTTCATCGCCGCACAAATGTCTTCATAACTTGCATCGTTATCTAACTCAACAGTTAAATCAACAACAGAAACATCAGAAGTAGGTACGCGGAAAGCCATACCAGTTAATTTACCATTTAGTTCTGGTAAAACAACACCAACAGCCTTAGCAGCACCAGTTGAAGAAGGAATGATATTTTCAAGAATACCACGACCACCGCGCCAGTCTTTCATTGAAGGACCATCAACAGTTTTCTGAGTTGCAGTTGCAGCGTGAACAGTAGTCATAAGACCTCGTTTGATGCCCCACTTGTCATTCAGAACTTTAGCAACTGGTGCTAAACAGTTTGTAGTACAAGAAGCAGCAGAAACAATTGCCTGGCCTGCATATTCGTTGTGGTTAACACCATATACGAACATTGGAGTACCATCTTTAGAAGGAGCTGATTGAACCACTTTCTTACAACCTGCATCGATGTGCTTCTGACAGCTTTCTTCAGTCAGGAAGAAACCAGTACAATCAATAACGATATCTGCATCAACATCGCCCCATGCCAGGTCAGATGGATCACGCTCTGCTGTTAAACGGATTTTCTTACCGTCAACAATCATTGCACCGTCTTCTGAAGAAACATCATGATCAAAACGACCATGTACTGAATCGTATTTCAACATGTATGCTAAATATTCAGCATCAAGTAAATCATTAATACCTACAATTTCAATGTCGCTGAATTCGTTATAAACAGCACGAAATACCATACGACCGATACGACCAAAACCATTAATACCGACTTTTATAGCCATGAATAATTCTCCTAAATCTTGATTAAAATTTATTTTTTTCGATAGACTGAAATGCTGACCTTTATTTACCTTAACCGATCAAGTCAGCATATCCTAAACTGGAACAAGAGCCTTCAGCTTCTTTTAAACTTAAGCAGCTTTTAGCTTATACAAGAATGCTTTCAACTGTTTTAACAACATTCTCTACAGTAAAACCAAATTCTTTGAATAAAACATCTGCAGGTGCTGACTCACCAAAGTGGTCAATACCAACAACAGCATCTGCATACTTGTACCACGCATCTGTAACAGCAGCTTCAACAGCAACTGTTGGTACATTTTTATCCAGAACTGATGCTTTATAGGCTGCATCTTGTGCATCAAAAACATTAGTTGAAGGCATTGAAACAACACGAATTTTCTTACCAGACATTTGTTCTGCAGCACCCATTGCTAATGCAACTTCAGAGCCTGTTCCGATAATAATTGCATCAGGTGTACCATCACAATCTTTAAGAATATAAGCACCCTTAGTAATATCAGCAATTTGAGCATCAGTACGAGTCTGGTGTGGTAAACCCTGACGAGAGAAAATCAGACATGATGGACCTTCAGCACGTTCTGCTGCCTGTTGCCATGCAACTGCTGATTCAACCGCATCACATGGACGCCATACAGCCATATTTGGAATCATACGCATGGTTGGTATCTGTTCAACAGCCTGGTGTGTTGGACCATCTTCACCCAGACCAATTGAGTCATGGGTATAAACAAAGATAGAACGAACCTTCATCAGTGCCGCCATACGTAATGCATTACGGGCATACTCTGAGAACATTAAGAATGTTGCACCAAATGGAATTAAACCACCGTGTAAAGCAATACCATTCATAATGGCTGACATTGCAAATTCACGAACACCATAGTTCACATAGTTAGAAACTTCATGATCACACATTGGCTTGTAGCCAGACCATTCAGTCAGATTAGAACAACCTAAATCAGCTGAACCACCAAACATTTCAGGTAACATTGGAGAGTATGCTTCAATACTCGCTAGTGAAGCTTGACGTGTTGCAGGACTTTTAGCATCTGCATTCACTTGTGCAATATACTCTGCAGAATTTGCAGCCCAATCTGCTGGTAACTCACCAGACATACGGCGTTCAAATTCAGCAGCTAATTCAGGATGAGCAGCTTTATAGGCTGCAAATTTATCATTCCATGCAGACTCTGCAGCTGCACCTTTTTCTTTTGCATCCCAACTCTGGTAAACATCATCAGGTACTTCAAACGCACCATGTTCCCAGCCTAAGGCTTCTTTAGTCAGCTTAATTTCGTCTTCACCTAATGGTGCGCCGTGACAAGCATGGCTGCCTGCTTTATTTGGAGAACCAAAACCAATGGTTGTTTTACAACAAATCATAGTTGGTTTGCCAGTTTCAGCTTTAGCGGCTTCAACAGCTGCTGCCAGTGCTGCAGCATCATGACCATCAACATCAGCAATTACGTGCCAGCCATATGATTCAAAACGCTTTGGTGTATCATCTGAGAACCAGCCTTCAACGTGTCCATCAATTGAAATGCCATTATCATCCCAAAATGCTATCAGCTTACCCAGACCTAGTGTCCCTGCAAGTGAACAAGCTTCATGAGAAATACCTTCCATCAAACAACCGTCGCCTAAAAAGACATAAGTGTTGTGATCAACAATATCATGACCATCACGGTTGAATTGACCAGCCATTGCTTTTTCAGCAATTGCCATACCAACACCATTGGTAATACCTTGACCTAGAGGTCCAGTCGTTGTTTCAACACCTGGCGCATAACCGTATTCTGGGTGACCAGGAGTTTTAGAATGTAACTGACGGAAATTTTTAAGATCATCAATTGATAAATCATAACCAGTCAAATGTAATAGTGAATAGATCAACATTGAACCATGACCATTTGATAAGATGAAACGGTCGCGATCAGCCCAGTCTGGGTTGGCCGGATTGTGATTCATGAAGCCATTCCAAAGCACTTCTGCGATATCAGCCATACCCATCGGGGCACCTG
>JAPHSW010000087.1 GCA_026196615.1 Gammaproteobacteria bacterium
ATCAAGCTTCATCAAGTCGTGTGGGCAGATGTACATACATGCTGTTCTGTCCTGACCTTTACAGCCATCACACTTTTCTGTGCGTACGAATGTTGGCATGGTTTTTCCTTATGTTTGGATATTATAAGTTTTAGTTAGTAAACTTAAAATTGTAGTCAAAAAAAGAGGAAGAAAAAGCGCTTCAACTCTGATTAACTAGGCGAAAACTTTTTAAGTGGATGCATACTAACACCTAGCCCCTGTAGTGTGTAAATATCCAACATGGGGTAGGTAATTTCATTCATACTGCAACTTATTGTTAATACAATATTTAATGAAAAAAGGGGGTATAAAAGAGTGTAAAAAAATTGAGAAATATCAAGATGTGCAACAGCAGAAAAAAACCAAGTAAAACAGTCGAGATTTTATAATTATTATGGCTTTTAGACCTATAGTAAAAAGCTCAAACAATATAGGTCTAATACATATTGTTAACGTTCAATTTAGAAACAAGGTTTCTCAGGTGCATTTTGGAAACGTTCAACACTTTCCATAACTTCTCTTTTAGATTCTTCAACACCAACCCAACCAGTAATTTTTACCCATTTTCCTGGTTCCAAATCTTTATAATGTTCAAAGAAATGAGCAATTGTGTCCAACATGGTTGAAGGCATATCACGAAATGAACTCACCTTACTGTACATGCCTGTTAATTTATCGATAGGAACAGCCAAAACTTTAGCATCCATTCCAGCTTCATCTTCCATTTGTAACATACCAATTGGACGACACTGAATAACCGAACCAAATTTCAAAGGTAATGGTGTAACAACAAGAACATCGACAGCATCACCATCATCAGATAGCGTATGTGGAATATATCCATAGTTACAGGGATATACCATTGCAGTCCCAATAAAACGATCCACAAACATAGCCCCTGTATCTTTGTCTACTTCGTATTTTACTGGGTCACTATGGGATGGTATTTCAATAATAACATTGAAATCATTGGGTACGTTCTTACCTGTAGTCACTCTATCAAGATTCATTCGAAACGCTCACTTTTTAAATAAGGTAATATAGTTAAAACAACATCTAAATAAATAGAATACTATTGATCCAGATCAAGGGGCGTATCTTACAGTGAACTACAAATATTAGCAAACCATTATATTTAATTTTTTTTAACTTCCTGAGTGCCATATTGCAGATAATATTTTTCCATGACCACTTTCACCTCATCAGGATAATCAAGTGCTACCATTTGACTCATTCCTTCAGTGAAAAATTGTTTCAAGTCATCTGGTAAATTCTGTATCAGAAATTGAAAAGTCTTATCCATTAAAGCGGGTTCATGGGTCCGTGTAGCAGTTATGGCATAATTGAGCAGTAAAACACGCCAGGGCCGACGAGGATCACGATCTTCCATGTCTTCTTGAATGGATTGTTCAATGGCATGAATAATAATTTCAATATTTTCTAGCAGTTGTATCAATAGCTGTGGATCTCTCATGCGATTAGAAAGAGCAGCAATTAGATTAACAATAGGAATAAGTTTGATAATGGTTCCACCCGACTGAGCGAACCAAAGACTGAAAAGAAACAGGAATTCTTCAAAATAAGAGAAACTTTCCTGATGTTTTATTTGTGATGAAAAGGTCATCAACCTATCAATCAATAAAATGAGTTCGTTGGCTCTCTCATTGAATATCTCTCGATTGGATTCATCAGAAACTAATATTTCAGCATTTGATAAGAATTTATCAATCTCGTCAAATGCAAGAAGCATATCATTATCAGAACGTTCCTGCTCTGAAAAAAATTGAGTCAGACTCTCAGAACCTTTATGAAATATAGAAATAACATCTGATAATTCAAATTTTGACATAGCTAAGTCCAACTAATCTAAAATAGTGATTTCTATCTATATTTAATACAATATAAAAATCAAATAATTACTTCTCTGACAAAAGTTGCAACATATTAGCTTCTAGCTCTAAACCAACCTCGAATCCAGGATTCAAAATAACACCATAACCACCACCAATTTTAGCAATAACCCACTTAAAATCTTCTAGCAAACCGCCATCATATCCTGGATATTCTTTAACAAATTCTTTAGCACGTTCAGGGCTAGTAAAAAGAACAATCATCTCACTACCATCATCATCTTTGAAAGAAAGAGGTGTAGCTTGTTTGGATTCTTGAAAACCTGAAATACTGTGTTTATCTAAAATAGGCATAAAAACTTGCATATCCAGCATTTCTTTTAAAAACTCTTCCCCTTCAATCTCTCCGTTTTGAGCCTGAATTAATTTTTTTTCCAGCTCATTTTCCGCGACAAATGTTGACATTTAAGATAATTCCATAAAATTTAAAAAATAAGTTTTTCAATTCATAAGTATATGAGGCTGATTAATATAAATTCAATGTCATAATTGTTAATAAATTTTGATATTGTAGAAGAATCACTTGCTACAACTCAGATAATCCTTGATTTAACAAACTAAATACATAAGAATTTGAAATCTATCAAATTGCTATAAGCATTTAGAATATAACGGAGTATCAACTTGTTTAAAATAAAAAAAATAATGCTGACATTTGCCATCATACCTTTCATTTTGTTCATGATAACAGCTTGTGCTGAATTAGATAGCCATAGTAGCCTCAGTCGTTTCCAAAGTGCAGAGGATTTATATATCTCATCAATGCGTTGGGGTGAATGGTCTAGCTATCTTTATCTCATAAGAGCTAAACCAACTAAAAAACAAACTGGAAAAATAATCACCCTGACAGATCCAAACACAGGCAACAAATATGAAGTAGTAGAAACTCAGGTTGATTCTAATAATGCTACAGACGCTCAACAATCTTCAAATGATAAAACAACAGAAAGAGAAGAGCTTTTATTGCATTTAGATACCATTAAAGTATCACATGTAGAAGTTCTCAGTTCTTCCTTAAATGAAGAGAAAGGTACTGCTAAATCCCGGATGCTAATTGAATACCACCATGATAATAGTGCTAAAATTAAGACTCTGCATTATAACGTTTTCTGGTGGCACGATGAAACGAGCAACTCATGGTTTTCACAGACCCCAATGCCAAAAGAATTTGAACCACCAAAACACAAAACTATCAAACTTTCTCCTAAAAGATATTAGGCATTACTAAAATTGTTTCATGTATCGCTCATTAGTTCTAATGGTGAGAGTCTAGCGGGGCAACTTTATTTAACTTGCTCTTGTAATAACTGAACCATTTCACTCAGAGGTCTGGGGCGACTCACTCCAAACCCCTGAGCAAAATCAACTCCTATTTCTTTGACTACATCCAGGATCTCATCATTTTCAACGTATTCAGCAATTGTTTTTAACCCCATTATCTGCCCTACTTCATTAATGGACTTAACCATAGCAGCATCAACAGGATCAATCACAATATCTTTTACAAATAGACCATCAATTTTTAGATAATCAATGTTCAATTGTTTTAAATAACCAAATGAAGACATACCTGAACCAAAGTCATCAAGAGAAAAGGAACATCCTAAATCTTTAATTGTATCAATAAAAAGGCTTGCCACATTAAGATTTGAAATTGCGGCAGTTTCCGTCACTTCAAAACATATTTTCTCAGCAGAAAATTGACAATTTCTAAACTGTTCTGCCAAGTGATGCATAAAGTGTTCATCACCAATTGAATTACCTGATAAATTAATGCTGCATAACTTAATATTTTCAGTCAGTCCCGGATGCTCGTTCAACCAGGAAAAAACCGTTCTTATCACCCAATGATCTAAAATTTTAATCAAATCATAATGTTCAGCTGCAGGAAGAAAAGAAGCTGGAGGAATAAGATTTCCATGCTCATCCTTCATACGAAGCAAAATTTCAAAATGCAAACCAGGTTCTTCACTTTTAATAGGCTTAATTAACTGAAAATAGAGAATAAAGCGTTCATCCTGAAGAGCTTTGTTAATTCGAGATACCCACTGCATCTCTCCTTTTTTTCTCATAAAATCAGCATCATTATCCTGATAAACATGAACACGATTACGTCCCATATCTTTTGCAGCATAGCAAGATGAGTCAGCAAGACTCAGTAACTGATTAGCATCGTTACAATCTTCAGTTATAGACACTAAACCAATACTAACTCCCACATTAAATGATTGTGACTCCCACATAAAATTATAAAATTGAATTTCTTTACAAATATCTTTGGCTATTAAAGTCGCCCGTTCCACGGGACAGCCTTCCAGAATTGCTGCAAACTCGTCTCCACCTAATCGAGCTAGCACATCACCTCTGCGTAATTTTTCTTCTAAAATTTTTGTAATTTGACGTAATAGTTGGTCACCAGCATCATGACCACAGGTATCATTAATAATTTTAAAATTATCAAGATCCATATAGAGTAGTGCATGTAATATTTTATCTGTTTTTGAACGTTCAATAGATTGTTGCAGGCGATTTTCAAATTCAGTACGATTAATCAGATTTGTTAGAGCATCATGTGTCGCTTGATAAGTCAGGCTTTGCTCCATTTTCTTAGCATCTGTAATATCATGCAATGCAATGACAGCACCAATGACTTTATTAAAACGATCACACATGGGTGATGCCGCTTGTTTTACAGAGATAACATAGCCATCTCGGTGTGCTAAAAGAAGTGATCCTGACTGACGAAATGATCGATTTTCCGTTACTGCTGAGTTAATAAAGTTTTCAACTGCAACTCTTGAATCAGAATTAAAAAGATTCACAATTTGTTTAAATGGACGCCCTATAGATTCAACACTCTGCCATCCCGTCAGTTCAGTTGCTTTTGGATTCAAATAAGTCACGCATTCATTAATATCTACTGTAATAACTGCATCGTCGATAGAATCTAAGGTCACAAGAAAACGTTCTTTTTCAGAGAACAACTCTTCTTCTGCTTCTTTTCTCCAGGTAATATCCATACCATAGCCCTGAACCAAAGAACGTTCTAGAACAGGATGGAAATTCCACAAAAACCAACGCCCTTTTGTTTCAACTTCAATATTGTTCAAGGTCATACCAATGGTCAAACATTTTGAAATCAAAGATTGAATATTATCTGGTAGTGCGCAAGGCATGCCATTATCATCAAAACCCAAATCAGCAATTAATGCCACCATAGCAGGATTTGAAAAATAAATTAGAGCTTGTTCATTAAATTCAATAATTGGAGAAGGATTAAGTTCTGCAAATAAGGCCAGGCGTTGCAATTCTTTTTCAGAATAGCGTCTGGTGGAACAATCTTGAAAGCTTAAAACACTGTATTTTGAGATTTCTTGACAAACAATTTCTTTATTAACAGAGTCATCATTCTTTAGCTCACTATTAAACAATTCAATAACATGCTTTACATCAACATGTAGATAAATTCCATTTTTTTGTACAAACCAGGCGTCAAATATATGGTTTATAGGTAATTTTTGATCAATATTGGTAAATTGACATGATTCTTCTTTATGCTGATAATCAGCAGCCTGACCGCACAACACTGAATGCAATGAATGACCTTCAAGCTCTTCTATCTTATAGCCTAAAAGCTCTCGAGTTTTTTCATTAACAGTAAATATATTACCTTTTTGATCAATGACAATGAGACCATCAGGCCATTGTTTAAATAATGGATGAGATTGAAAGAAGCATTTATCAATAGTAGGTAAATTCTGAGTTAATGAATTTTTTTGCGTCATCTTTAGACCCCTTCGACAACCAACAGATTTTTAGGGTCAGCTTTTTCATTTATAAAATCAACAACACCTTTGATTTGTCGTTTCTTATCATCATTTTCCAAGTCAATAACCAATGGTTTTGCAAGTGCATTTCCTTCAGCAGTGTACATTATTTTTACTACAGGAATCAAAGGCTTATCTCGATTTACTTCAACAACAATCCCCTTTTCACCAGAGGTCAGCTCAATCGCTGAAGTTAATGGATAAATTCCTAATAATTTAATTAATAGTTCAACATGTTCCTTTTCCTGCTTATTTTGTACCGTTTCTTTATACAGTAGTCTTAATGCTTCTGAGGGAATCAACCCTGGACGATCCAATAAACCATGAACTAACTCATCATAATAATCCGTTAATATTAATATTTTTGATAAGTTATCAATTTGAATACCTTCAATACTATTGGGATAACCTGAACCATCAATCCGCTCATGATGATTCATCATAATTTGTTTTACTGTATGAGGAATCGCATCACTTTTACCAACTATGATATTGGCAATTTTCTGATGCTGATGAACCACTTTAGTTTCATTCTCAGAATATTTTTTTCCTTTTCCAAAAAGATTCAAAGGCAGTTGAGCCCAACCAATATCATGTAATAATGAGGCCAGACCGAGTAGCTTCAAATCATCTTTTTTCACACCATCTTTTATCGCAAAGGTTAATGCAAGACTCATAACACTAAAAGAATGCGAAAATAATTTTTCTTCATAACGTTTAAGATGCATCAATGTCAGTAATGCTTGACTATTTCTAATCAAACTTGAAATAGTCTCATCAATAACAGGTTCAAGTTCTTTTATTGGAATAGGCTTATTGTTTTTTACCAAATCATTAATTGCACTAAAGGCTTCACATGCGTGCTCTTTAAGTAAAATTGCATTATTAAGTTCTTCTTTTAAAGGCAAGATAGGATTATCAAGACAGTCAGGCGTGGGATTTTTGGGGATTTTGGTTTGTGGTTGTTGTTCAGAATTAATTTCTTCTACAGAATCTTCCGGGGGCAACTCATCTACCACAGAATCATTTTCTGATTGCGCCATTTTTTGCTCAGTTTCCTGAGGCGTACTTATTATGCTCTTATCCAAATCAATCGTTAAAATTTTTACTCCCGATTTCTTAAGCAAAATAATGTCATTTTTAGACTTCACAGCTCGACGATGAAGCAAAAAAGGTGATTTGATCCATGATATGTCCATTTTGACAATGAACATACCCACTAGCAGTTCATCAATTGAAATTTCTTTTAGTGAAGAACTCATGATTTTAAATCAAACCTCTATAGCAACAATAAATATTTTAATACGGAAAATTGAATTAATTTTCTGCCTATAAGTATAGATGATAAATAAAAGATATGGCTCAAAAAAGAGAAGATCTATAAGGAAATGCGACACAATTTGAAAAAATGGTAAAAATATAAAGAAAATCTGACATGAATTGATGAAAATTCAATTAAATTTCCTCATAAAGGAGATTTAAAAGCAATTAAATCTCCTTTATGAGGAAAAAACGAACGAGTAGAAACTAAGTAAATTGTATAGAATTAAGCAATTGTCTGGTAATAAATATTTTGAGGATGGTTCCCTTCGGCAAAGAAATACCAGCGCTCTGCCAGTAAACCCAAATACATTGAAACTGTAGCAATGGTTAATATTATTACTGATGGTTTAAATAAAGCCATAATTAACATGGCTAATGGAATAGCAAATACCATAATAAGAAAAATGAATTTAATTGAACGGATAAAAAATACCGTTTTTCCATGAAAAAAATCACGGGTATTGACTGAACCGCCCATAAAGCCCATAGATTTTTGCTTAATCTGATTATGACGAATACCAATAGCAGTCTGAACTGTTGATTTAGGACGTAAGCGCTTATTTCGCATTAAAGAGGCTCCTCTGAAAATAAAAGCCAAAATCAGTAAAACAATAGACCAACCAGCAAAAAAAGGTATTAATTCAGGTTGTTTATGTGCTGCAATTAATGTTGCTAGTGTAAAACCCGATACAGAACCTAACAAAATATAATTAATCACTGTTAAAGGACTATGCCATTCTTGTAAAAATTTCAAACAGGCATAAATCATACCCGTAGCAATATATAGTGAAAATACAGCAATGGTTGCAAAAAGACCAATAATAAGACTTAAATCAATCACCACCGCTCCAATAGTCATCACGGTGAGGTTCCAACCCATAAAATGGACCAGACCATATAAAGAAACCAGCCCCATGACAGCAGGCAAAACAATGACTTCACGAGATAACCATGAAGTACGCCACATACTTGCTGCTCTCCAGGCACGTTCTGGTCGTCCCAGATGAAATACTGAAGCAATGAGACCTAATATTAGTAAACCAATAGATACGGCACTGCCAATACTATAAAAAATATCAGTACTTGTTTTATCAACAACATTCAAAACAAAATAAACCTGTCCCGTATAAAGTGCCAGAAACAAGCCCTGTCCCATACCAATCAGAGTTGTTAAAAAAATTACAGAAAATGCTGGTTGCATACCAGGCTCCTAATAAAATAATTTTCATATTTGCCTGTTTATTATTTTAAAAATAAACAGGCAAATCTAATACTAAACTTACCAACTGGTTACATCATCTAATGAAGGCTCAGATGCATCAACTTGATAGTCTTCTTTCTTCAATGGATTATCCACACGTTCAAGTTCATGTTTCTTATAAGAAACATGATTCTTACGCCTGGGTAAATAGTGATTTGATGGCTTTGTACCCCACTCAGGCATTAATTGATAACCACCTTGTTCACGGATAGCGACCGAGACATCTGAATCTGGATCATGAACATCACCAAAAACGCGAGCTGTCGTTGGACAAGCTAACACACAGGCAGGCTGACGTTCTGCTTCGGGTAAACTTTCATCATAAATACGATCAACACAGAGTGTACATTTTTTCATCACTTTCTGATGTTCATCAATTTCCCGAGCGCCATAAGGACAGGCCCATGAACAATATCGACAACCGATACACTTATCGTAATCGACTAGAACAATCCCATCTTCTTCGCGTTTATAGCTTGCCCCTGTCGGACAAACAGGAACACAAGGAGGATCTTCACAATGCAAGCAAGATTTAGGAAAGTGGACAGTTTCTGTTTTAGGATACTGACCAACTTCATAGGTTTGTACTCGGTTAAAAAAAGTACCCGTCGGATCTTTGCCATAAGGATTATCATCCGCTAATGCACCTGCACTACCTGATGTATTCCATTCTTTACAGTTAGTGACACAAGCATGACAGCCGACACAAACATTTAAATCAATTACCAAAGCAAGTTGGGTCATTTGTCATCTCCCTTAAATTTTCCCAGTCCAGCCATAAAAGCCAGCCATTTGGGCTTACGTTTAGGCGTACCCGGTGTATGTTTATGTGCTTTAAATTGAGGCGATGTTTGGGCAGGTTCATCATCCCCTGCTTTATAAATCTTGACCCTGACATCATACCAGGCAGCCTGACCAGTAATAGGATCTGAATTAGAAATATGGTCACCATCAGCATTAGCAGGCAGTTCTTCTGAGATCAAATGATTTAAAAGAAAGCCTCTCTGTGATTCATTCGCATTTTTATTTAATCCCCAGGCACCAGCAGCTTTACCAATGGCATTCCAGGTCCAAACAGTACCAGGTTCTACTGCTTCACTTAAACGACACTGACAACGTACTTTTCCATGCATTGATTCGACCCATATCCAGTCATCATCATTAATTCCCGCGGCTTGTGCAGTCACTGGATTTACATGTAAGTAGTTATGTGCATGAATCTGACGCAACCAGGCATTTTGAGAATCCCATGAATGATACATTGCCATAGGACGCTGAGTCACAGCATTCAAAGGATATTTTTGAGTATCCGTTAATTGTGATTCCAATGGAACATAGTACATTGGCAATGGATCAAAATATGTTTCTACACGTTTACGCAAATGTTCAGGTGGCTGTTTTCCAGGTAATTTGCCCTGAGCAGCCAAACGGAATTTTTGTAGAACTTCAGAATAAACATGTATTGTAATTGGTTCAGCAAAGCGTGTTAAACGGTGCTTTCTTGCCCACTGCAAATAACCTTTATTAAAGTTACGCATGTACTGATACGATTTAGGTAAATGGTATTGATAAACACAATTGTTTTTCTCATACATTTCCCATTGATTTGGGTTCGGTTCACCTTTCATGAACTTCTCACCCGCTTTTCCACGCCAACCCGCTAAAAATCCAATACCTGAACCAGGTTCGGTTTCATAATTAATAACAAAATCAGGATAATCACGATATTTACGTGAGCCATCTTTTTTAGTAAATGCAGGTAACTCCAGACGGGAACCAAGTTCAATAATTGTTTCCTGAAACGGACGTGAATCGCCTTTAGGAGGCAATACTGGAATACGAACTGAATCGACTGGCCCATCATATTCTGAAATAGGTCTATCCAACATTGACATGACATCATGACGTTCTAGATAAGTGGTGTCTGGTAAAACCAAATCAGCAAAAGCAACCATCTCTGATTGAAAGGCATCACAAACAAAAATATTAGGGATCTTATAATCACCGTTTTCATCTTTGTCTTTAAGCATATCTCGAACACTTACGGTGTTCATGCTTGAATTCCAGGCCATATTCGCCATAAAAATCATTAAAGTATCAATTTTATAGGGGTCACCTCGCCATGCATTGGTAATAGCATTATGCATCAAACCATGGACAGACAGTGGATACTCCCATGAGAAACCTTTATCCAAACGTACTGGTTGACCTTCATCATCAACAAACAGGTCATTAGGTTCTGCTGGCCAACCCAATGCCATACCGCCTAAAGGCGTATTTGGTTGAACTCCTTCAGGTCCTCTTGGTGTTTTTGCACAAGGAGGAATAGGTCGAGGAAATGGTGCTTTATGGCGGAAACCACCTGGGCGATCAATGGTACCAAGTAGTGTCATTAATATACTTAATGAACGAATTGAATGAAAACCATTTGAATGAGCAGCTAAACCACGCATTGCATGAAATGAAACAGGATTACCCGTCACACTTTCATGCTCTTTCCCCCAGGTATCAGTCCAGGGAATTGGTAGTTCAATTTTCTGATCCCGAGCAGTAATACCCATTTCATGAGCTAGTTGTTTAATGGTTTCAGCAGGTACACCTGTAATAGATGCAGCCCACTCAGGCGTATAATCTTTAACCCTATCCACTAACAATTGAAATGCAGGTTTTACAGTTAATCCATCATCAAGCTGAAAATCACCCAACAAATAAGGATCGGCACCCTCTGAATGAGTTTTCACCGGGCCATTGGCATGTCTATCCCACCATAATTTATTCTGTGAATCGACACAGGCATCATCAATTTCGTCAGGGCCCTGACGAACAAAAAGACCTTCTTCATTACTGTTTTGTTCAGTATTAACCAGCTCAGCAGAATTGGTATACTGGATCAAGAAATCACGGTCATACAATCCCTGTTGAATAATTTCATTAATAATAGCTAAAATTAATGCACCATCAGTGCCGGGCTTGATAGGTACCCATTCATCAGCAATTGCAGAATAACCTGAACGTATTGGATTAATAGAAATGAAACGACCACCATTTTTCTTAAATTCAGATAATTGAATTTTAAGAGGGTTAGAGTGATGATCCTCTGCAGTACCAAACATAACGAACAATTTTGAACGTTCTAAATCAGGTCCACCAAACTCCCAAAAAGAACCACCAATAGTATAAATCATACCAGCAGCCATATTGACCGAGCAGAAACCACCATGTGCAGCGTAGTTTGGTGTTCCAAATTGTTTAGCAAATAAGCCTGTCAGTGCCTGCATCTGATCACGCCCTGTAAACAGAGCAAACTTTTTCGGATCAGTGGCGCGAATTTCTTTAAGTCGCTCTTCCATAATCGAAAAAGCTTCTTCCCAGGAGATTTCTTCAAAATCATTATCACCACGCTCAGCACCCTCTCTACGCTTTAATGGCTTAGTCAAGCGAGCGGGTGAATATTGCTTCATAATACCTGAAGACCCCTTGGCGCAAATAACCCCTTTATTTAGAGGATGGTCAGGGTTGCCTTGAATATATCGAACTTCACCATTTTTTAAGGTGACACGAATACCACAACGGCAGGCACACATATAACAGGTCGTATTTTTGACCTCAATGTGATCATTTGAATCAGTTTCTACATTTTTTTCTGAGTGCATTCAGATAAAACCTCATAAAATGCCATTAAAAAATCTTTATTCTTTTCACTTTTTCATCTCAAATTGGTGGCAAAGAGAGTGAATTAAGTATTTTATTATAATATACTAATTTGTTCTACTTTTGACTTAAGTCAATGCATGAAATATCACCAATGAGTTTATTTGAATAGTCCAGAACAATTTTTCTATTACTTTTGGGTAGTACATGTATTGTAAATCACATCAGCATCATAAATAATAGACTACTTTGGACAAATTTCGAGCAATCACTTAGCCACTTAAAATGCACTCAAGTTAAATAAACTGAGTATAATCAGCAAAATTTCCGATCTTTTGTTAAAATGCACAACACTAAATCAGTAGGAAATATAAGGTTATGTCAGACGATTACTCCGAACGCTTTGGAGGCATCCAAAGACTTTATGGCACCAATAAAGCTCAAATTATTCCAACATTACATATTTGCGTCATTGGTATTGGAGGTGTAGGCTCCTGGGCAGTCGAAGCCTTAGCTCGTTCAGGTGTAGGAAAAATTACAATAATTGATCATGATGATATTGCTCTTTCCAACATTAATCGCCAGATCCATACATCAGACAAAACCATCAAACAATCCAAAGTCCTTGTGATGCAAGAAAGAGTGATGCAAATCAATCCTCAATGCCAATGCCATGCAATTGATGATCTTGTCACCGAACATAATCTGGTTAAATATTTCCAGACTCCGAACGAAAAAAAATATGATTACGTGATTGATGCCATTGATAGCGTCAAACATAAAAGTGCACTGATTTATTATTGCAAGCGTAATAAAATACCCATCATCACGACAGGTGGTGCAGGAGGATTGAGCAATCCAACCGCTATTGAAATTTGTGATCTTAGTAAAACTTACAACGATCCACTAGCCGCTAAGGTGCGCTCTCAATTACGTCATAAATACAATTTCACCCGTAATCCTCAGAGTCGTTTTGGTGTGGAATGTGTGTTTTCAACTGAACAACAGGTTTATCCTCAGGCTGATGGCAGCGTCGGACAGGAAAAGCCTGGAGTGAAAGGCGTTAGCCTGGATTGTAATTATGGTTATGGTTCATCCAGTTGTGTGACCTCTGTTTTTGGATTTTCAGCAGCAGCCCGTAGTATTGAAAAAGCCATTGCCAAAAGACAGCGAACAAATTAAGTTTGCTCAATAGGAATCACAAAGTTAAAAACAGTCCCATGATCTTCAGGGTGTTTATCAGCCCATATTTTACCGGAATGAGCCTCAATAATTTCTTTACAAATGGGCAATCCTAAGCCTACTCCTCCAGAAGTGCCCAAAACTGTATCAGAACTTTGTGTAAATTTTTCAAAAATGGTTTCAAATTCACCTTCCGGAATGCTTTTCCCTGAATTCATTATTGAAAACAACAGAGCAGTTTTTTTTTCTGATTGACTACTATCTAAGATGGTATTTGAAATAAGCACATTTATAGTTTGCCCTGAAGGGGTATATTTTATAGCGTTGAGCAATAAATTATTTATAACCTGGGCAATATGGATAGAATCAAATTGACTGCTGCTTGTCGAACAATCTGAAGCAATATTCACTTGTATACCCAATTTATCAAGCTTGTTTTTTTGTTTTATCAGACAAGCTTGCATTACCTGCAACAATGAGTTCTTTTCAAAATTCATTTTAAATTTACCTGATTCAAGTTTAGTTAAATCAAATAAATTATTAATCAGAATCATTAATCGATCAGCACTTGTTTTTATATTTGAAAAATATCTCAGTTGCTTTTCAGGCGTTGAATCAGTACCTTTTTTAACTCCCATCTCAGAAAAACTTATAATACTATGCATGGGTGTTCTCATTTCATGTGACATGTTTGCTAGAAACTCAGCTTTTGTTACATTTGCAATTTCAGCAGCTTTCCAAGCCTTGAGAGTTTCATTGTTGGACTCTTTTAACTCTGCTTCATAATGATTAATTTTGTATGAAATATAGTAAAAGATTAGAGCACCACATATTAATCCTGAGCATGATAAAACTAATATTTGAAAAATAGTTGAATCACGAGTTTTCTTATCAATTAACAATTGAGCATGTGAAACCTCTTTCTGAACCTCCAATAATCGTTTGATTTGTTCAAGAGCTTTTCCCTGAGAGGGTATTGCATATAACAATAAGAGTTCATCTGCTTTCTTTTTTTCTTGATCGATTAATAATTCACTTAATTGCATCTGATATTTTGCTGCAATTTTAACCAGTTGATTCAGTTCTTCAAGTGCAATTTTTTCTTGTTGACTCTGCTCCATTTTCTGCAATTGTTCACGAGCAGTCAGAAACTGGTTTGATTGAAATGACATGACATTTTGTTCATCATCGATATCAAACACATCAACGAGATTAGAAAGTCGCAGCAAACTAATCGAGCGTTCTCTTGCAGCCGAAAACATATCTTCAGTAAGGCTTGTTTTTACATAAACATTAGTAACCAGGTTATCCAGACGATCTGTAAAGTGATTAATTTGGTAATAGGCAAGCATTACAATGGGTAAAAATATAATGAGCAACATCACAAATGCTTGCCATATTATACGGTTGGATTTTTTTTTCATAAATTATGGTAATATTATTCTGGATGCCACACTAAAAAGTTCAAAAAAACATTAAATTTTTTAAGGTATTTTGTTTAAGAGTAGCAGAATGAAATTAACCATCAACTTATTGACTTTTATTATTACAAAATAATAAAGTTTTTATTTAATTGGAGCTTCTACTCCTCCCGTATAGAAAGGTTCTTTACAATGAATATTTAAGGGTTTTTTAATTTTTGAAACCAATGAATTTATAGGATTCATGACTCCACTAACCAACACATTGACTTTTTTAACTCTGGGGGATTCCAGACTTCCCGTAACCATTTCTTTATAAACAGGGCAGCCCTTTTTATCAATGGTTGCAATTTCAAAATTGACGAAGATATTTTTTTCTAGATTAATTTTTCCATTAACTGCAAGGCGATACTTTTCCGTAGAAAAAGCGACATCATCCATAGTGGCAATGTCATCCGAAAAGGATATTTCTGAAATTAACTGTTTAACTTTACTCGTTCCTTCATTACCTAAAGAATTCATCAGTGAGTTATAATCATTCCCCTTAGTAACCAATACACCAGCAGGGCCTAATAATGCAACCGCACCAACATCTAACAGGCCAACACTTTGAGAACTCTGAAAATCTTCAAGCACTTTATCAATATTATTTCCTGTCACTAATAAATTATTGGCTTTAGTTTTTACTGCCCCACTACTGACACTAAAGTTTGAATTCTTAAGAGAACCAACCAAATGGGAATCAATTGTTGCGTAACCTGTGATTTCACTTGTCGCACTTAATAATTTTGATAATGGAAATAAGTTTAATTTCTCACTACGAGCATTAAACTGCCATTTTGATAATTCTTTTGAGTTTATTGCATGCAACAAAAGGTGTCCATCTGCTTTCATTTCAGATTCTAAAGCATTAAATGATAAATTTTCCAAAGCAATTTTATTCTTTTCACTTTTAATAGATAACTTAAGTTGATTTAAACTATGAGAGTCATGAGACAAGCTATCACTTGAAAAATGAACCGAACCTTTTTGAGAAAATTTTCTAAGAAAAGCCTCTGACATCACATCAAGAGGTTTGCCTTTATGAATAACAGGAAAATTATTAAGTTCTAAATCAAATTGATTAAAATCATAGTTCCCAATTTCTGGTAAATTCACATTAATATTTTTACCATCAAGGTTCAATGATTTTATAAGTAAATCATCCAATGCATATTTACTCTTCTCAAAAATAGTAATTTCTTCAAAAACGAGATGTGCCTGATCGGATTCAAGCTGAAATTCTTTTTGAGTCAGTTTAAATTTTGGTAAATTAAAATCAAACTTTCCAACTTTAATCACAGAGGGCTGAGACCAAAGTGGTTCAGAAGCCCCCTCAGGGATATTATAGTCTAGCTTAAAAGATAAATTTCCTTGAGCATCAAAAATAAGCGGTGGAGGTGCATGATTAGCCCCTTCCTGAATAAAATTAAAATTCAATTTATCTGTAACAAATTCACCATTTTGATCTTTAAAAATTAAAGATAAATCATAAATTTGATATTGATTGATTAAAACTTGTTTAAGACTCAATGATCCTGAGTAAGTATAATCAACTAGAATTCGGGGATCATCAATCACTAAATCGTAATGATCAATAATGGGTAATAGAGATAAAGATGCCTTGACTGAATTTAGTTCTACTGACACTGATTGCAAATCATCTAGATATTGAAAATGTTCAATAGATAGTTTTATGTCTTTGAGTTTTAAAGAATTTAATGTCAGTTTTTCAATATTATCTTCTTGAAGTGAGGATGTATTTTTATCAATATCATTACTATATAGTGGTAAAAAATTAAACAGATTATTTTTATCTCTAAAAATATTTAATATTTTAACATCCAGTTCAACTGAATTAATTTCTGGTTCACCAATATAGAGAGAATAAGGATCGACACCCACATGTAAAGAATTAATATCTGTAATCAGTTCATCACCCAAAGACAGTTTGACATTTTCAGCATTAAATTTTAAGCCAGAAAAAATTGTAAGCTTCATATCACCATTAATTTCAAGCTTCAATCCCGCTTCTTTTTCCACTAATTCAACTAACTCATTTTTATATTCGTTAATATCCACTAATACTGTAAACAGTACTGATGCAGTGATAAATAGTAATAATAAAATCACTATAATTTTCATTAATGACTTAATTGTTTTTTTCATTTCCCTATTTTCAACCTACAATCTTACTGATAATAAATTTTCTTAATGTCATCACAAAAATCGTTACGCCTCTTCTAATTCTTCACTTAAGACCATCCATTGCTCTTCAGTCTCATCAAGTGATTGGGTAATTTTTGCTTGTTTTTGAAGCAATTCTTTTAGTTGCTCTTTATTCGCTTCTTCATAGATTTCAGAATCTGCTAAGAGCTCTTCTAATTTCTCTTTTTCTTGAGAGAAATTATCCATCTCTTTTTCTAATTTTGATAATTTATTCTTTAATGGTTGAAGCCTTTTACGTTTCTCTGCATCAAGACGCTTTTGATCTTTTTTACTTATCGAAGAGTTTTGGATATTTTTTAACGAAGGTTTATTCACCTGTTCAGTTTCTGGAGCAGCCTGTGTTTCTATTCTTTTCTGTTCAGTAACCCAATTACGATAATCATCCAGATCACCTTTAAACACATCAACTTTTTGATCAGCTACCAAATAAAATTCATCTGTCACACTTCGTAAAAGATGACGATCATGAGAAACAATAACCATGGCCCCTTCAAAGTCCTGCAATGCCAAACTAATTGCATGACGCATATCTAAATCCAGATGGTTAGTTGGTTCATCCAACAATAATAGATTCGGTTTTTGATACACCAGTGTTGCAAAAACCAGACGTGCTTTTTCTCCACCAGAAAAAGGGGCTATTTTTGATTCGACCTTATCACCACTGAAACCAAAACCACCTAAATGATTTCTTAAAGATTGTTCCGAAGCTCTTTTATCCAATCGTTGGAAATGTTCAATAGGTGTATCTTCAGGATGTAATTGTTCAAGCTGATGCTGGGCAAAATAGCCAATACGTAATTCACTGGAACGTTCAACTCGTCCCGACTTAATATTCAGCTCATCTGCTAATAATTTTATAAAAGTCGATTTACCCGCCCCATTATGTCCTAATAAACCAATACGTGAGCCGGGTTGTAAATTAATATGAACATGTTCAAGAATCGTTGTTTCACCATATCCCAGCTTAATATCATCTAATGAAATTAATGGGTTGGGCACTTTTTCAGGTGCATGAAATTCAAAATGAAATGGTGAATCTACATGAGCCTGTGAAATTAGCTCCATTTTTTCCAGTGTTTTTACTCTGGATTGAGCTTGTTTTGCTTTAGTTGCCTTAGCTTTAAAACGATTGATAAAGCTTTGAATATGTTTGATTTCCTGTTGCTGACGTTCAAACAACACTTGTTGCTGGGATAGCTGTTCTGCTCGAACACGCTCAAATTGAGAATAGTTTCCCGTATATAAAGTCATTTTCTGATGTTCGATATGAGCAATATGGGTCATAACACTATCCAGAAAGTCTCGATCATGAGAAATGAGCAACAAAGTTCCAGGATATTTCTTTAGCCATTCTTCAAGCCATAGAACAGCATCCAGATCAAGGTGATTGGTTGGCTCATCCAAGAGTAGTAAATCAGAGCGGCACATTAAAGCCTGAGCAAGGTTTAAACGCATGCGCCAACCACCTGAAAAACTCTTCACTGGATTTTTAATCTGACTTTGTAAAAAACCCAGTCCTGACAATAGTTGAGAAGCCCTGCTGTTGGCAGTATAACCATCAACTTCTTCTAAGTGGGTATAAAGTTTACCCAGAAGCTCACCATGCTCTGTTTCATTTGCCTCATCAATAGCCTTCTCTATACTACGAAGTTCACGATCACCATCAATAACATAATCAATTGCCGAGCGTTCAGATGATGGAGACTCTTGTGCTACATGAGCGGTAATCCAACTTTTAGGAACAAAAAATTCACCGCTATCTGCATGAAGTTGGTCATTTATCAGTGCAAACAAACTGGATTTACCACAGCCATTACCACCAGTAATACCTACTTTTTGCTTGGGGTGAATCGTTATATTGACATCCTGGAGCAACAATTGCACACCACGACGTAGTGAAAGGTCAGAAAATTTAAGCATAATTCATTCTTTAAAGCAGAGGTAAGAGCAAAAAAGAATCATTTTATCAACTAATCATGATAAGGGACAGCATTAGGATTATTTACTGTAATGTCTGACTAGCGAGTCATTTTCTTAACAAAGACCACAACAAAGAGCGCTATGGTAAAGTTTCCAGTAAAAGCTTCAAATGCTGCAATGGGTCTGGCTGCACCGATGGGCACGAGATCACCATATCCAAGAGTCGTAAAAGTCACAACACTAAAGTAAAGGCACTCAAGAAAACTAATAGAATTAGTATACAAAGAGGCTGAAAAATTAAGATGGATTAGTTTTCCATGTGCTTCGATTCCCAAAAAAAAGTATAAAATAGCACTAAAACCAATAAGAAGAAGAGAAAACAACACCACATTTAAAGGCCTTTCTCCATAACCACAAAACCAGTCAACAACTTGTGAAATAGCTCGTTGAAAAGAAAATTTGGGTAATTGATAACGACGCATCACCATTTCTTTGTAAAAAAAATAGCCCGATGTTTCAAATAATCCCTGATTCTCAGCTGCTTTTCTCAAATTACGATAAATTTCTTCAGCTTGTTCCAAACAATCCAGCATTTCCGAATGATTACCTTCACGGCAAGCCTTATCCGCATTTTTCTCTTGAAGGATCTGTTTTCCCCAAGTTACATTTTCAATACGAGCATTGGTGAGCTTAACCCCAAGCAAGTTACAATCTTCCAGGTTAGCACAATGCAAATTCGCATTACGTAGATCGGCCTTCATCAAAGAAGCACCCTGTAAATTCAGATGAAAAAGATGTGCACCACATAATTTTGCATGATAAAGATCTGCATAAGATAGATCATATCCATTTTTAGAGTGATGGTTGACCAAATTAAGTTCGGTAAGATCAGCTCGTTTTAAAGAGTAACCTATAAGAGACTCTCCATTATTTGCGAGTGTTTGTAAGTTTTCGACTAAATCAGGATTGGATTTTATATCTTGATCATTGTGCCAAAAACACAGATTATCACCTTCTGACTGGTCATCAGAAAGTTGCTGACATCTTTGACCATTTGGAGAAACATAATGACATTGGTGAGAATTATTTTGTTGTGACTGCGGTTCATGTTCATTACTCATAACACTCCCCTATTTATGTATGAAAAAGCGAACTGATATTTAACGTTTAGTCTAAAATTCAATACATTTCAACAATATGAATCTATTTTTTTATCTCGCACAAAAAAAGCCTACCAATTTCTTGGTAGGCTTTTTTAACAGCTTAGAAAGAGAAGAGCTTAGTCTTCTGTTTCTTCCCCTCCAGGAGTATCGTCAGCAGGGTCATAACCTTCAGGTAATGTGTGTGCAATCCCTTTGTGACACTGAATACAGGTCCATTCATTTTCAATCGCTTCTTCATGACGGTCAGCACTACGTGATTCTTGTTTATCAAAATCCATAGAATCAAAATCATGACAGTTGCGGCATTCACGTGAGTCACTGCCTAACATGCGTTTCCACTCATTAGTAGCCAACTGTAAACGCTTAGCATCAAATTTTTCAGGCGTATCAATAGTACCTAACATTTTATGATACAACTCATTTGAAGCTTTAATCTTACGAATAATTTTATGTACCCATTCTTTTGGTACGTGACAGTCAGGACATGTGGCTCTCACACCTGTACGATTTGAATAGTGAATAGTTTCTGTATATTCCTGATAGACATTTTCTTCCATTTCATGACAAGAAATACAAAATGATTCTGTGTTAGTAGCTTCCATCGCGGTATTAAAACCACCCCAGAAAATAACACCTAGTACGAAGCCAAAAAACAGAACCTTAAAGGTCCCTTCTTTTGAAAATAATCCCATTATTAATAATCCCCATCTCTTGTATTTCTAAAGAGTTTTGTAAGTAAAAAATTTAAAAGTCTTAAATAAAAAATCTAATGGATAGAGTATACACTATTCATTAGATTATTATAATATACATATGCAATTTATAGGGATATTTTTCCAAATAAATAGCATATTTTTATCCCGCAGCAAACAGGCAGATAAAAGATGATATATCTTTTATCTGCTGTCAGAGAAATGATACTTAAGGTCGATTAAATACCTTCGAATACATTCTCAACCAATGGTTCACTCTTAACCTGTGGTGCATGACATTGATTACAGAAATAGCGGCGACTAGAAACAGTATCCAAAGTCTTTCCATCACGATCTACATAATGACTATCTCCAACTTTTGGTGCCTTTTCTTTCTTGTAAGCTTTTTCACTATGGCACTTCATACAGCCATTACCCTTAAGGGTAATACTATATTTTTCAACTGTATGTGGCACCATTGGCGGTTGCAACTTAAAACTACGTTTAATACCACCTTCAACAGTATCAACTTTATGTTTTACCACCTTATTAGCATCAGCATCTAAGGCAGTATCACCACGTAATGATTGCACAGCCATTACCGCAGATGAAAACATAATTGCAGTCACTGCTAGTAAAAAAATCGTGAGACCCTTTTTAAAAAGAGTGTCTGTTGATTTTATATTTTTAAACATTTCTCTATCTCCATTTTAATTCTGGGAGGTTAAGCTTTAGTTTTTAAAAAATAAAAGCTCTAATAATTTAAGCCATTAACTTTTAAAACGACTGGAAAAACTAAATACATCCACATCACAGATATCAATACATCGACCACAATTAGTACAATTACTCTCGTCAATCATGGGACCTATACCATTATCTGCACCTTTTAACGCAGGTCGTATGACCTTTGGTTCAGGGCAAATAACAAAGCAATCGTTACAATCATCACACTGTTCACGGTTAGAAGCACTGACCCGCAGAATGCTTTTTGTACCTAAAAGGCTGTAAAAAGCTCCAACAGGACATAGGTGACCGCACCAACCTCGTTGACTAATAAAAACATCAAAAAGGAAAATAGCAATAATCACCATCCATGCCCACCCCATTCCAAAGATGATTCCTCGAAACATCAATGAAACCGGATTGAACAGTTCCCAAACAATTGCACCTGTTATCGGCGGCAAAATTAATGTCAAGCCTAATAACCAGTAGCGCGTGCTTCTGGAAAATGGACTGGACACTTTCAAACCAAGCTTCCTGCGAACCCAGGCTGCTGCATCGGTCACAATATTGACCGGACAAACCCAGGAACAGTAAACTCGTCCACCAACTAATAGATAAAAAGCCACAACGATTACAACACCAATCAGACCTTCAGCGACTGGAAAATTTCCAGACATCAAGCCTTGCAACATCACGTAAGGATCTGAAAGAGGCAATACTTCCAGCGTTAGACTGGAGGCCATATTCCCTTTCACAATCCACAGTCCAAACAATGGTCCCGCTAAAAATAATGCCAGGATACTCAACTGGCTGATCCGTCTAAGAATCAACCATTTATATGCTCGTATCCAGCCTTTCTTTTTAAGGGCTTTTTGTCCAACTGCTTGCTTTTCTTGTGTTGCCATCATTTATTCTCCTGATTCTGCTGTAGCTTCTTCAAGCTATCAAGAGGATTAGAAGAAAAAGGTGAAGCATCTGACGATTGAGAGTCTGTCGGTACTGACAGCCCCCCTTCATTAAAGTCATATGTCACACCCTCAGGTAAATTATAGCGGTGTTCAACATCTGGGGTAACCAGACTTTTGCCAGCGACTTCTTTCTGTTTCCAGCCAAATCGATAGTGTTCACCCACTAGACCTTTTGCAAGTTCCATAGGTAAGACTTTGATTGCAGCTTCTTCCAGAATACAAGCCTTTTCACACTTACCACAGCCAGTGCAGGCATCTGAATGAACCACCGGTATAAACAACGCATGTTTACCCGAACGACGGTTGTGATGCATCTCAATTGTAATTGCATCGCCTTGTACAGGGCAGACATTAAAACAAACTTCACAGCGCAAGCCTTGAAACGCAATACATTCTTCCTGGTCAATAAGAACCGCAAGACCCATACGAGCATCTTCGATCACATCTAACTCATGGCTTAATGCATTGGTCGGACAAGCCGCCGCACAAGGTATATCTTCACACATTTCA
>JAPHSW010000132.1 GCA_026196615.1 Gammaproteobacteria bacterium
CTGCACGGCAGTGAACCGCCAATTCTTGGAATTGATGTGATGATGTATTTTCTAAGCTGCCTGCACGGCAGTGAACAACACTTATAAAACTCACCGGCACGATCCGTCTTTCTAAGCTGCCTGCACGGCAGTGAACATTTAATACCAATTTAAGTTTTGCTAACTTGTTTTCTAAGCTGCCTGCACGGCAGTGAACGAGAGCTTCCTCTCAAAATGAGTCGGTTTTCGTTTCTAAGCTGCCTGCACGGCAGTGAACCCTGGTCAAAAATGGAAGGAAGAACATTTCATTTTCTAAGCTGCCTGCACGGCAGTGAACTCCTTGATGATAAATCATGGGATACTTTATTTTTTCTAAGCTGCCTGCACGGCAGTGAACGAATCGCGGCGAATTCAGCCACTTTAGTAAATTTTCTAAGCTGCCTGCACGGCAGTGAACGCGATAAAGTTACCCATCCCAATTACCGAATATTTCTAAGCTGCCTGCACGGCAGTGAACTATAGTCTATCAACAAAAAAATAAGTTACAACAAATAGATAGAAGATTTTAGGTAATTTTACCAATCATTTTCATCAAAAGTGTAACTTATTAATAACTAAGCAAATTATTAAAGAGCAAAAAATATTGGTTTTTTCACTTTCCTTATACTTATTAACACTATGGTCTAACAAGTACTTTCAATTTTCAGAAACCTAACTAATTTAATTTTATTAATTTATCCAGTTAACTTAATTTATCACCTATAAAATAAACATTCTTAAATTCAAGTTTGGCATAACAAATAAATTGATAATTTTTAAAACCAAGGTACTGTTGCTTCTTTACTCAAACCAAAATGATTAAAATCTCCTTCATGAGATATTTCTTGTATAGGAGAAAATTTAAGATAGATTCTATACTTTTCATTTGTTGAAATACTTTGTAAGTCCAAATATGGATTTTTTAAACTATTTTTTAACATTTTGACTCTATAATTATCAACATCTTCAACTGAGATAGAACCTCTTGTTATAATCCTATTTAATTTAGAGTTTGTCATATTTTGACGAATTCTTGATATGGTTCGATATCCTTGTATATTTTCAGGAACTTGCAAAACCTCACTTAGCTTACAATAACCTGACAAACCACCTAACCAATTATTATTATGTAAAACCTCCAAGCTAGAATGACTTGAATGTAATCGAATAACATCACCTAATTTTTTCTCTAATTTAGGAAAACTAACACCTACATCATGAGAGTTTATGTCAAAGAGAATTTTATGTAGCTTGTTAAAAGCCTTATTACGAATAAAATATATTGGAACTTCATCATCTGGCTGTATAAATAAATCAATATAGTAATCCATTATTGCTTTTCCCCAAAGACACCACCACGCACTAATACAGCCATTACAAAATGTTCATCATCAACACTGTCTAACTCTTCACCTTGGGAAAATTTATCAAACAATGAAAAAAAGTCAATTTTATTCTGAGGTTGTCGATAAGCCTTACCCAAATTTGTAACCGCACCATATGGGTCAATTGCAATAGTTTTTTGTTGTTGTGTGTATTCAGGATACCATGTATCAATAGAACGAATTGCGTTACCAATTTTTTGTGAATGCATAGCTGCAACTTCATCTACATGGTATAAAATTTTGCTTTTCTTTTCTTTACTGTTACTTTTATCCAAGACTAATTCTTCACTGGGGAAAACATCTTGCGATTGACCAACTTTAGCATAAGCATTAATCTCTAATAACAAAAAATTAGTCTCACCAGATAATGTTTTTGCTATTAAACCACCAAGATCAATTATTTCTGATGATAGATTATCAAAATTATGAGTATCTATATCCAGACTATTAAAAATCCAGCTTTGATCATTCCCTTTATTTAAAACTTTGATTTCAACTTCTATTTCGTCGCACCCTACTCTATTTCTCCATAAGAACTTACCATTAGCAAGATTTACTGCATAACGATTTGCAAGTTCTACAAATTTGTAGTTATCAATATAACTTTTAACTGCATTAGTATAAGTTTTATTAAATTCTTCATGATTACATGCAGATGGTACTTCAACTCCACTTAACACCTTTAAAGTAAAACTTAACTTCAATGTATCTTGCTCTGGAGTTAAGGCACAATTATCTACAGTTTGTAGGTTAGCACTTTCAATTTTGGCATCCAGTTTACCTTCATCTGATTTTTTTAAACGATTAGAGATGGTGCCTCGTACAGATTTTTCTTGGAGCTTAAGTGGGCTAGCCTGAGACTGTCTGTTTTCCCATGTTGTACCATACATTAAACCATCAGATGGAACTAATTTTTTTTCAAACGCTAAAACTGATGCGGGTATTTTACTCATAATTTTGACTCCATTTTTTTAGCTGAAAAGTTATTATGACAAAGATATAAATCATTGCCTTTGTATTCTTGAAAACGCCATATCATTTCATCAATTGTTTCAAAACTATATGACATTTTAAATTCACCAAGTGTGACTACACTTTCTGCAAAACGATGTGAAGTCATTAAATCTCTGGTACTTTTTAAATTCCCAAGCTCACTTATTCCTTGGAAGCCTATTGCAATAGGTACTATCCAACCATTTTCTTTTTTATATGGTTTGCTTTTATTAACGATATGATTTTCATCTATTTCTATATCAGTAGTTATTTTTAAATAATCTAGCATTGCATCAATAGCATCTTTTTCTTGTTGCATAGATTCTCGCATAAGCTCCTGTCTTGAAACCAAGCAAAAACCAGGCATTAAATATTTTGTCAGCCCTATAGGTTCTGTATTTTCAACCTCTAAGTGTCTACATGATTTAAAACTAATAATATCACCACTGGCAACCTTCATTGTATGTAGAGTTTTATCAATACAAGCTGTAAAGTTATCATAATCTATAAAATTCATATTACATTCGATAGCAATGGTAACTTCAATATCACATCTTGCTTCTTCTATAAATGATGGTCTTTTACCTGATTTATCAAGAGGATTACTTGTAGAAATTATAGAATTTACATAATCACTTTTTCCCTTATAAACATGTAAATTCATATCCAGACAACTTACAATAAGCCCGGTAAATTGTATATCTGAAAATTCATCCGGTAGTCTTCTTTCTAAAGCATGCATAAATCCAAGCCATGCAGTCATTGCAGGAAAACCAATTGTATAAGGACTTGATAGAGCATTGGCATTGTGAATTTTTATATTTGGAATTAATAAAATATCTTTCATATTAATAGCTCCTGCTCTTGTTTTAATATGTTTTTAATATGTCCAATATCATCATCACCAAGTAATTTATTATTTTCGATTGTTTTCTTATAGTTACCGATAAACCAGTTTGCAAAACCAATTTGAGCTTTTGTTTGATAATCAAGATTCTGCTTATCATCATCTCTGATACTTGCATATTTTTCATCAAGCCAAATTTTCTGCCAAAGCTCTAGATTGACATACGTTTCACTGTCAGACCAATGACCATTATCTCTTATTTGATCAACCAGCCTTTTGACCTTAGTGATAGTGTTAATAACAATTTCATCACGTTTATCTCTAATAATTTTGTTATTCTTTCTATCTTCTAAAACCTTATGAAAGTCCATAAGATCTTGAGCAAATAAATCAGTCCATAAACAATCATCAAAAAAATTATATTTTGGTGGTTGAACTTTTCTCTTCTTTAGTTTTGGGGGCATGGATGAAAGCAAAAAGCTAATTCCACCATTTTGATTATTTAGAGTACTTATATTTTGTGGTTTTGTTCCACCATATCCAATTGAGGTTAAATCAAATATTTCATTAAATTTTCCAGAAATGGGAGCAGGTACTGATTTTTTTATTTCTTCTTGCAACCTTCTATTTTCATTTGAAAATCTCAGTTGATTAATTCTATGCTTTAATTTATAAATTATCCCTGATGGTGTTAGTATTGATAATAAATGATAATCACCATTCACGGGGAAATAAACTTGTTTTAACTTTTCACTTGTTTGATTTAAATCTGATTTTTTAATTAACAGAAACTCTTTTCTGATATCTGAGAAGGAAAATTTTTTCGTCTTGAACTGTTCTTTGATTACTGGTGTCTGTTGCTCAAGATGCTGAAGTATCGTTTTATCATCTTGCAGTTTTAAGCGCAAAAATTTTTCTACATCCAGTGCTGCTGCATTACCAAAAATATCTAAATCAACCTCAACATTACCACTTCGTAACAAACCATCATTATTTTTAGGTGAATTGGCAATAATACTACTTACTTTTGCATTAGGATGTACAAATTTGGCAGGATGGGAGGTTAAGGATAATTGTTTGGCTCTTGATGAAGCATCTCCAAGCCAATTCTCAAGCAAAAATTTATCATTAGCCTCTTGTAAAAATCTTAACTTATCCTCTTCACTGGTATTTAATTTAACTTTTTTCTTTATAAAATCTTGTTTTTTATTTTCTAAAAAATCAATTATTGCCGGATCTAGCATTATTATAATCCTTAAAATAGTGTTAAGATAAGACTGTAATTCCTGGCAGAATACACAGTCCATCTCTAATGACTAATACACATACTGAGTGCATCATCCAACAAGTTTCAGTAGTGTTGTTAATCACCACATAACAATTATCATCGACTTGACGGTATTAATCATACAATAAAAATAATTAAACTGTCAAGCCATGCAATACAGAATTTAAATATTGCATTATTTAAATATTATTTATATAATACTTAAACTACTGAAAAAGTAGCTTACAAAATGCAATACAGTATTTACATATTAAACCTTTACTGCCGTACAGGCAGCTTATTTTCTGGCAAGCCCTAGTTGCTCAATATAAGTAAATTGTTGAGTAGTTAACGGCTTGTTATAAAGGGGCAAGTTTATTTCACCATATATCAAAGCTGTTTTTTCGAGATCATCCTCTTTCGCTTGTTCTGAAAGTAAAATTTTATAATCTCGTTTAAACCATAAATTTTGCATTGCTTCATTTTCCAACCTCTCTATTGTTATATTATCTTTAGCTACTGGAACAGCTTTTCCTTTGTTATTTTTTTCCACAAATCCATCATCCATAGTAAAAAATAGTGTTAAATCAGAGCATTGTCTATTTCTAAATCTGACAAACTTTTGTGGTACTCCCGTTAACCACCAACCATTTTCTAACCATCCCTGCATTGTTTCAGGGCCTTTTACATTATAATTTGTTAATAACTCATGTATCAGTTTATGCTCAAGATTTGCAAGTTCTATATTATTTGTTCTTTGTATCCTGTTAGTTGCATCAAGTTTTTTACATAATTCTCTAGTATTTACAATTTTTTCAAGATCATAGCTTGATATATCATCCATTGTTTTTTGATAACCGGGCCATCTAAAAGCAATCTCATCACCTTTTGTTTTCAAAGCCTTGTAATTATATTTCATTATGGCAATATTGGGCTCAGCTATTTCTTTTTCTCTATGTCTCAAAACCCTTCCAGCAAGCTGGATAAAGGAGCGGTATGATGAAGGCTCTATAACAGCCCAGTCAAAATCATGATCTCTGCCTACCTCTTCTACAGGTGTTGCAACTAAAACAAATATGATATTTTGGGCACTACTATTATCAATATGTTCTCTAATCACTTTGTCTTGAAAAATATGCTCCTCACCATTATTGCGTTTTAATATTTTATCTAAGTATTTCTCTTGTTCATGGCGCATTAGTAGAACTTGCCTTGAATGATAAGCCATTGTTTTAATAGCCACATCTTTATCATTTAGAAAATTGGAAGTTAATAAGTATTTAGTGAGTTTTATACACGGATCAACATTAGCAACTCTCACCACACCAATACTTATTGTTTTTTTTGTTTTTGGATCAATAAAGTTATGATGTCGATGTTTATTAATAATTGCATTTTTTATTGCATCAAAATATTCATCAACATTTGTACTACATTTTTCAATATTAGCTTTTCGCTTGACTGGCTGTTGAATTAACATACCAATACGGTCTGACACAAACTTATTATGGAGTTTGGAATAAGCCTTTACATCAGAAATAGTTTTTACTTTTGTTATTGATTCAAATTCATCAATCCAGGCACAGCCGATACCTATTTGTTTACCTCGCATTTTTGCAAAAATATTCCAGCCTGATTGGTAGGTATTAAAATACCCTTCTGCCAGATCCGGGGGAATCGTTGCAGATGAAATCATAACTTTTCTGCCAAGCATACCCGCTAAATGAATCAAACGACCTATTGCTATTAAATCGGTATCATCAAAATCATCAATTTCATCTATTACCAAATCCGATGACATTAGCCGTAGAGTAGGTAAAATATATCGTCCACCTCTGGTCACTTCCGTTGCTTGAATAATATGATCAATCGTGCAAGTAAGAACAGGGGCATATAAAAAAGATCTGTCTTTTGGATTCAGTAATACAGTATCCAAACCTTGTTCTGGAAAGTCTTTACTAAAAGAGACTTCATTATCTAAAAGCGCTTCAATTGAATCTGAACCTGTTGTATTTTCTTTATTATGCAAGTTTAAGATTGCTCTTGAGCCAATTAAAACTGCCAGTTCATTGTTTGTTAATCCAATTTTATTTCTATATTCATCACCAGTCTGTAAGGTCAGAGTCCTAAGCCCAAGTGCTAATATATATCTCAAACTATTTTCATCTGATGATAGAGCCTGCATGATCTTTGCATTAGCAAAAGTTTTGCCTTTACCTGTAGAGGCCATATTAACGGCAAAGAAACCATAATGATTTTTATCAAGATCATTTCCATTTCTTTTCCATTTCCTAATCTCTTTTACTGCGCTATCTTGCCACTTAAAATGTCCCTCACTCTTTTCATTTATCTTTTTGTTATTTATGACTCGAATTGCTTGATTATATATTCCTTCAAATTGTGGTAGTTTTTTTACATTGAGCAGAGTTTGTTTTGCAACACCCACCAAGTGTTCATCAAGCTTTTGCTTTAAATGATGTTGATGATCAGTATTGGCAAATAAATTCAAACTACTATACCAATCCTTGTCTTTAGGCTGAGATGAATAAAAGTGGTCTCCCAACGTCAGACACAATCTTGAATAAACAAGAATGGGTCGAAAATTATTATTTTTTACAAGTAGGTGTACTTGTTCTATATTATCTCTCAGTTTTATTGCATAAGATTTAACCTGTTCCTGCCATTCAATAGATTTACTAGGCAACTCTGTAAACTCAAACCAGTCATTAAAAGCTGTATCATGTTTATTTTCATATCCCCATTTCCTAGTAATTAAGTTTAACACCCCATAAAAATCAACTGCCTTTTCTTTACCTTTATCAAAAGAAGGTAGTTTATGATGACTTACTATTAACCACGCAACCAAGCTAGCAACTGGTGGTAAATTTGCTAATGGTTTATCTATATTTTTAATTTTAAGTTTTTTTATGTCCTTATGTATTTCATCACTAATCAAGCTGGACAACCATTGTTTGTCTGACTTACCTTCCACAATTGCATAAAAAAATAATAGTGATATCCATTCATGTCTAATTGGATCACTTTGAGTTTCAGAAAGTCCTTTTAGTTTGTTCTGAAATAAACTGGTTAATTTCCCAAAATCATGCAGTAATGCAGAAAACACAACAAGAGATTGAATAATTGGTAAAAAATTCCAAGCCTCTTCATCATACATCTTATTCTTATCATGCTGTGTACTATTCACAGGCACCACACCCTGCTCATCAAATTTATCTTTATTCCCCACCACCCATAAAAACTGAGAGCGGCTACGACTTCTGATCCAGTGACAGGATACTGCTGTATTTTTTGAAGCCGTCTGTCTGAGCATTTTTTTGACCGTGTTTAAGCCATCATTAGTGATCACAGTCTGCCAGGTATTGTCACCAATTCTATTGGCAAAGGCATCCAAAACTCTACGTGTTTTCTTCAGGGAGTTTTTTTCACATTGGGAAACAAAGGTGACCATCATAATGCAGTATCTTCCTCTGGCATCCCTTGAAGAGCAATAGTTTTGACTTGCTCAAACATAAAATCCAATGACTTATGATCGGTAAAAGC
>JAPHSW010000182.1 GCA_026196615.1 Gammaproteobacteria bacterium
ATAAGAAGCAGCTTAATGAATTGTTCTTTTAATTCATTGTGCCGTTTTTTTGACTCAAAGGGTTTCAAATGAGACTCCAAACAAAAATACCTTATTTCACCTCATTTTATTTAGCAAAAAGCCCAATAAATCTATTGGTTAAGGTAAAAGGCAATAGTCTTGCATTAAGCTTCAACTTAATTCAATTCTACCGAGAATTACTTTAGTAGCTCAGGTTCTACCTGCTCTAATTTATTAAAATCATTCTATAGATTAAATATTACAACTTTGTTACAGATGAGTATTTATTTATAAGAATGTTGGTACAACAGGCTATAAAGCAGTTTCAAAAAGTAAAAAAAGAAATAAAACGGTAAAAAAGGATTATTTATGATTACAAAAAAATAGCAGCAAGTCCCAAGAATATAAAAAATCCCAGGCTATCTGCAATAAACGTCAATATAACACTCGTGCCCATGGCAGGATCAAGCTTGAAGTGATAGCGGATCATTGGCACCGTAATTCCAGCTAGAGTCCCTAGAAACAAACTCAATAGTATAGCTCCCATCATTACTAATCCTAAACTGAGGTTTTGATAAACAACAAACACAAAACAAGCCATAATTCCTCCCCAGATGAGGCCATTCACAAGACTAATACCAATTTCTTTTAATAAAAACTGACGAATATTAGAGGAATTAATTTGCTCAAGTGCCAATGAGCGAATAATGAGCATACTCGTCTGGTTTCCTGTATTACCACCCACAGCAGCGACAACAGGCATCAGTGTTGCCAGAGCAACAAGTTGTATTATGGTCTCTTCAAAAATTGAAATAACTCTGGTGGCGATAAAAGTCGTAGCTAAGTTCATAGCAAGCCAAAACCAGCGATTTTTTGCACCAGTCCACACACCCGAAAATAGATCTTCATCTTCTAACAAACCAGCTTGGTTGAGCATATCATCTTCAACTTGCTCACGAGTATAATCAATAATATTATCCACACTGAGTCGGCCAATCAGCTTATTATTTTTATCTACAACAGGTGCTGAAATAAGTTCATAACGATCAAAATCCTGTACAGCTTTATCTGCATCACCATCTGGCGTAAATGAAACAATATCCTTATTCATTACTGAATTAACAAGTTGTCCTTTAGGTGTTGCAACTAATTTTTGTAATGGCAATGAACCTTTTAAAACATTATTCTGATCAACAACAAACATCTGATGTGTTTTTTCAGGTAAATCTCCCAATTTCTGACAATAACGTAAAACATCCTTGAGACTGATATCTTCACGAATGGTGATCATATTAAAATCCATTAAAGCACCAACTGTACCATCCTCATAAGACAACGCTTCTTCCAATTGTTGTCTGTTTTTTAAATTAAGAGACTTAAGAATTTTTTGAACAACTTTTGAAGGGAGACTAGGTGCCAAGTCCGCAATTTCATCGCAGTCTAATTTTTCTGTGGCAGATAGAACTGCCTCGGCCCCCATAACGGAAAGCAAGTTATTTCGAATAACATCAGATAATTCGAGTAATATATCCCCTGTTTTTTTTGATTCAATATTTTCCCAAACATAAAGACGTTGCTTCTGAGGTAATGTTTCTAATAAATAGGCTATATCTGCAGGATGAACACCCGATAATTTATTTTTTAAGCGTTGAACTTGCTGTTTATGAAGAATTGAATAAGTTAAGTCTGGATGATGTTGATTTTCAGATAAAGGAATTTCTTCCAATTGCTGTGAATTAATAAGATGGCTTATCTCATCAAATAAAAGTTTTTTTCTTTTATTATTATGATTTATTTCAATATCAAGCATAAAAAGAAATGACGAAATTTAACATTATAGAATGGGCCAATCATAAATGAAGAACACTACTATAGATCTGTATTATGACAGCCATATGACAAATTCAAATTTCAATAAGCTAATGAGGTAGAAAAACTTAACAATTTATCAGAAATAATTGAATTAAAATAACAAATTGGCAACAATATTTTAATAAACAATTTTGATGAGAAGAGTTCAGACAGTAAATTGTAGCCTAACTCTTAGATGAAAGAGAAGATTGGACTTAAACTCAGAGGTATTACAATATACATTATTTTATAACAAGACAAGATTTTTGTTTTTTTCTGTCAGGTGTTGTTTGCCATGCAATACGAATGCTCATACGATTATCATTACCATCCTGAGAAGCAGAAACTTTCAGTTCCAATAAACCTTTAGGATGCATAATAATACTATCTTCTTCATCACTAAATGTAATTTCTTTTTTCTCAATACCTCTGGTAATAGATTTTAAAATTTCCAGAATTGATTTATTATCCTGTATCGATTCATGACGAAAGTCTGATTTATTTTTTTTCACTTTATTACTCTTTAATTTAATTCCTAACAAAAAAATGGCTCTCTGGCTGAAAGAGTTTTATTTGTGGAAAGTCATTACTAATGCCTTTAATTTTTCCTTTTGAACTAATACTGGTGACTCCAGCACCAAATTCAGGCAAGCCCGCTTTTTCCCTGGAGTTTCTATCCAATGTGACATCACATTCAATATGAAGCATTCCTGAACGAAGATTAATTTTCTGTCCTTTTGATTGACTCACATGTCCATGAACAACAGCATGTATTCCAAGGCGATGTAAACGTTTCACACCTTTTTCATCAAACACAGGATCTGTTTTTCGGTATTTGGTTCTCAATAGATTAGCCATACTTCCATAGTAAAATTGACACAAATTCTCGTCCAACATACTTTTGTACTTCTGGTTAATTTTTTTTATTCCAGATTTTTTTATTTTTTTTGTTATTTTATTATCAAGACCAGCATGAGTAAATAGAAATGATTTTTCTCGGTGAATGAGTTTCATTTTATTAAAAAACCAATAGAATTCACCCTTTGGATCTAAAAAAAGGGCCTTACATTTTTGTGCAGCTTGATACACCATAATAAGATTGAGTCCATGATCAAGACAATCTGACTCAAAACTTTTCAACTTTTTATTTACTTTAGATAATTCTAATTCTATAGCATCTAAGGACATACGCTCCTTATTATTTTCAATAAAATGTTCTTGCCATTCCTCTGGAGGAAACAAAGCTTGACGACAAAAATCTAATGTTAATAAATTATCTTTAACCTGATTATTATTTAAATATTCATTATAAACTTCTTTAAGTAAAGGCAGCCCCTTTTTCCCCATTCGGATAAAAAAATGACTGGAATCAACAGGATCTGTTTGACACAATGATTTCAGCCCCATATAAAGGCGAATATCATGATTACCTGCTAACAAAATAGTATTTTTTTTCAAGTCAAAAAGTTTTTTTAGTGTTCTGAGCAAGTAAAGATTGCTTGGCCCCTTATCAAGACAATCACCTCCAATGATAATACGAGATTTTTTATTTTTTTTTGTTAAAATAAAATCTTCAGCTCTTATACCTGTTTTTTTAATAGTCCCCGAAAGAATCAATGAAGAAATCAAAGCATTGGCATCTGCATGGATATCAGAAATAAAAAATAATTTTTTAGCTGGCCACTGCCAAGCTTTAAAACGAGTTGTCTCTTGAATGATATTTTTAAGCTCAGTTGGTTTTATTATTAATTTTGTGCTTGAATCATAAATTGACCAGTCAACAATTGAAGTAGATACACTTGGAAATAAGCAGTTATTCAGATAGTTTGACTCATTCAGAACGGGAGAAAAATCAAGCATTCTATTGAAATCCCTTATAATGATTGATGGGAATAAATTTCTTATTATTCAAAGAATGTAACAAGAAAATATGACATCAATATGACAAGAGTATAATAAAATACCCAGTATTTTAATCAATTTACACTAAAGAATACTAACTTAATGTTTGCTCATTCTTTAATCAAAATTAACCACTTTTCCCGTTGCAATAAAAACGACACTTTCAGCAATATTGGTTACACGATCCCCCATTCTCTCAAGCTGATGAATGATCCACAATTGATAAGTACAACAAATAGCTTCATCAGGAGTTTCTTTAATTTTCTCAAACATTTTATGATTAAGCGCATCTTGCATATCATCAATTTCATCATCCAATCTAGCCACATTACTAGCTTTTTGGGCATCTTTTTCTGCATAATCAATCATAATTTCATTTAACATGACAACACATTTTTTTGCCATTTCAATGATATCAGGATCTATTTCTCTTTCTTTCAATGGCAACTTTCTGACAATTTTTGCTATAGAAACTGCATAGTCAGCAATACGTTCGAGTTCTTTAGCAATATTCATATCAGCCAATAACTCACGTAAATCATTAGCAACTGGTTGTTGCCGTGCAATTACGGAAATACATTCCGATTCAACTCTAGCCTCCAGTTCATTAATAACAGCATCATTTTTTATAATTTCATCCGCAAGATGTAAGTTAAGATCTTTATAGCAAGTAATAGACTTTTCAATTGCCTTACTGGTTTCATGTCCCATTTTGAGTACATTTTTGCGAATAATACTTTCTTCTTTTGCTAAAAATTGGGCAAGCATTTTTAATGTCCTTTAATAAATTTATACAATTTATATTAATTGAATAAATAATTTCACAATAGATTCTTTAGCTCTAATTAACTAGTTATAGGATATAGATGATAAAAACTCTATAGTATACTAATTAGGTACAGGATTTTATCGAAATATTTTCAACTTAATCCATAAGCTTATCCTCTTTCCTTCGAACTTTCCATTCACCACCAATATGCTGAAAATAATGATTATCATGGTACTCAAAAAAAAGAGGTCTTGCATGAAACATACTCAATTGTGAAATTTGTTCAAATGATAACAACTTAAGATGATATGCTGCATGTCGAAAAGAAGCACCATGTCCAACAAAAATCATTATTGTATCTTCATTAATTTTTGGTTTTATTTTATACATACTCAGTCTGATATGTTCTGCAACACGCTGTCCAGAGTTTAATAATGATTCAGCTCCTTGAAAAGGTAAACAATAGTGACTATCTGATTTCCAGTTTTTTTTAGGCCGTTCAAACCGAGGATCAACAGCCAATAGTTTTTCGATTTGATCAGTGGTCAAATTTGCAACACTACCAACACTACGTTCACATAATTCATTATGACTTTCCACATAAAAAGTGGATATTTTTTTTGATTCTATTTCTTTTTTAATTATGACTGCTGTCTGCCATGCTCTAAGTAATGTTGAACAATTTACAATAGAATGTATTGCCAATGAATATTTTTGAGAATAAGACAGAATCAATTCAGCACCTGATTTTGCTTGTTCTTGCCCTTCCTGCGAAAGACCAAAAGGCTGCATCGCACTTGGCGTATCATTTAATTGATCATAATTACCATGTCGTAAAAAAGCTGCAATTAAGCGAGACATCAGTCAGATTTTCCGTATCTGATAATTAATAATTCTTTGTTTAAATTACTTTTATTCTTCATAAGGTTCAGCTTTAATTGAAGATTTGTTCATAACAAAGTTGACTCAATTTATGAAAATCCACTCGACCACTCACCTCATAGGTTGAAATATTCTGGAAAGCATCCAAATAAGACTGTTCAATCAAGGGTGTACTATAGTGGAATAAATCTCCATTACTGTACTGATAAAAAGGACCTGGAGACTTCATAATTGCAGCAAGCAAATCTCTACGTTCATTGAGATTAATTTTTTTTAAACAAACACTTTCATTACTATCATGTTTCCAATTTAAAACAAGGAAATTTTTTATTTCACCTTGATACTGTATTTTATCAACACCATATATTTCATCGATAATTACATCGTATTTTTCTTCTAAATTCCAAAGTTCTGAAATCGGTAACTGTAAAAGCTCCTTTTGTCTTTCAGGACTAATAAGACTCTTTAACTTAGGGTTATGCACTATAGTACCTGGATTAATTCGAGGAAGTTTTGGAATACCAATAGCCTGAGTATCCTGTTGATTTTTTTTTATAAATAAACGATCATTTGATAAAAAACGACTACCTGAATTTGAAAGCATATGTAGCATTAATGTCGATTTCCCACCACCTGAAAAACCAGCCATTCCAAGCACCTGATTTTTATACACTAAACCAGCAGCATGACAAATCATAGCATCATCATTATTAAGAGATGTCATATATTGGGTGTTAATAAAATTAATGATCTGATTTTTATTTTTTAGACATTCTCCTGCAGCAATGAGATGGGCCTGGCTTTGTAAGAAAATCATACCTGTACGTACTTTTTTCAAAATACGTGCATCAGGAAGATCATAGATAGCATCTTTACGTGCTTTTTCTTTATCTTCTCTCTTCCAATCATCATAGTCTACATTAAGTTCTAGTGGTCGACATTCTATTGATATAATTTCAATATTTGGTTCAGCAATCATCTCAGATTGAAGTACATGAGAAAAATAATATTGACACCAATTTAGAAGTTCATCAGAATTAGAGCGAAGATTAATACTAAACTGGTTTATCTTTAAGCTGACAACTTTACAACTTAATTGTTTTCCACCAATTAAAATCTCAGCAACTTCATCGGAAGATTTCAAAGACAATACCATTAATTAAACTCCAGAGTATTTATCACGTGATCTGTATATAATGAGGCTGCATCAATCCCTACACCTTCCAGTGCACCACGAAAACCACCAAAAGCAGATACTTCAAAAACAACAGGTCCCTGTTCTGTTTCAGCGATATCGACCGTCGTATAATCCATATTAAAAAGAGATTGAGCCTTTGAAGCCAAAGCAATAATTTCCTCTGATGGCTTATAGAGTTCGTATCGACCACCACTATTAATTGTGGTATTCCATGAGCCTGTTTGATTAATACGTGCATAGGTGCCCAGATATTGTCCATTTAAAAAAACTAATCCCATATCTTTTCCTGGTAATGGCATATATTTTTGTATATACATCATTTGGTGGTTAATTTTAAAATTTTTAATCTGATCATGTATTTCACTTTCACCTGATTGACTATCAACTTGAATCATACCACGTGCTTTGGTTGAGAAAAGAGGTTTAAAAATAGCAACACCAAACTCTTTAACAGTATTAAATGCTGTTTCTGTATCTTCTGTAATAAGAGTGTCAGGCATAGGTATTTGATGATTTCGTAAAGTGATTGTGCAGCTTAATCGATCCAATAAACGAATAATTTTTTCAGGAGAGCTGAAGACCTTAACTCCTGAATGCTCAGCAATACGTAAGATTTCCAAACGATCCAAAGTATTTGGGTTGTAACGCGAGCTTATTTTTTTTATAACCATAGCATCCAGATCACATAAATTATGGCCATTATAAAAAATTTTATTCGTTCTCAAATCCAGGTAAACCTCACTCATATCAATGATCAATCTAAAACCAGTTCTTTTTTCAATGGCATCTGCCAAAGTTTCAGTTGACCATTTTCCAGATTTACCAATGACACCAATTTTATAACTAACCAACAAAAATCTCCTCTATAGACAAATCAAATTGTTCAGGGTGTTTTAAATCCGCGGCTAATACTCGTTCCAAAATGTATCGGGAACGATAAAACATAGCTTTCGCCAAAGTTTCATCCAAAATAAAACGAGTAGAAGTGACAAAGGAACGAGCCAAACCTAAAGCTAATCGTATCTCAAACGTTGTATCATTATTTTTTTTTGCAAACTGCCGTGCAAAACAATAAAAATTATACGCAAAATTCAAAATTCTTTGTCTCACTTCTGTATCAAAAATTTGCATTCTATAAGTTGAAACCATTAAAACAGATACGTCTTGAATATAATCCATGTATTTAGAACGATGTAAATCAATATAGTTAATTCTTTTCTGATCAGGTTCATAAATAATATTATCCAGATTAAAATCACCATGAATATAAACAGAAAAAGGCGCTGACAATTGATTTTCAATTATTTCAGCTTGTTCCACCAATATTTCAAAAGAAGATATCGTTTTATCAGCAATTCGTTCGCATGAACCTAAAAATTCAGGGTGGACAGAATAGACATCATTCAGACGAGTTGACAATTGTTTCATAAAAAAGGCATTCACTGATTTCGATTGCTTACTCCCCTTCCAAACTAGTTTGAGTGTTTTATTTAAGTGTGTTAATGCTTCTTTTAGTAAAGCTGGAGACGAATTCAATAGGATTTGCTCAAGTGTTAATCCATCCAAATATTCAATTAAAAGTGATGCTGATTTACCATCTTTGTTATAGGCCAAAATTTTAGGAGCAATTCCAGGTTGGATAGATTCCCAGCTTTTAACTCCCTTTCTTTCCTGATTTAGTTTATCTTTCTTTCCATCTTTATAAACAGCAAGATATTTTCCAGAATCATCTTCTGTACTAAATCCTGAAATGGTACTTCCAGAACGCGTTTCAGCAATCGTTTCTATTTGAATATCTGAACCATTTTTGATATTTTGTTCTAATTGCACTTGCTCTAATGATGATTGTAACGAAAAGTATCGCTCAAGATTAATTGGATTACCTAAGTTTGCTGATAATATAGATTCACTGATGGTGAGTAATTTTTCCCCCATACGCTCTATTTCATTAATAATGAACAAAGTATTAATTAATGGCCCCGTCTCTTTTTTCTTTTTAATATGAGTAATATGATAATCACTTAGACGATTGCTTACTTTTACTAATTTTTTTTGAATATGAACAATCTTTAATGCCAGTTCCGTTTTATTTTCTAAAATAGCGGGCTCTATTAGATTGATGCCTCTTTCTATTTGTTGGATAAGACGTTTAAGTCCCCTTTCTTGTCTATAATATTTCTTTTTTATTAAATTTGTTTTTTTGATACATTCACGACAAATTTCAGATATTTGTTCAAGATCAGTAGCAATAAGTTCAATAGATTTAAGCAATACCTGATCGACACTGTCTAGTTTTTCTTCATTGTATTGACTTAAACAACTATTATGTATACCTGCTTTTAGATTATAAACATAACCATTCCGTTCCATAATACGTTTTTTTAATATAGGTGAATGGTTATCAAAATACGAATAGAGATTACTGATCTGCAAGCCAACTTCAGCAATCAAAAAATGGAGATTGTTACTTATTTTCAGAGGTAATCGCATGCGCTACACTTTTATATATAATGGTATGTTTACCACTTATGATAGTTCTTCGGTCTATTTATAAGTCACTATTAATAGTACAAAACACGTTACCATTTTCTATTTTTGTTGGTAACATATTAACCATACCTTCCTGTAATATAATCTTCAGTCTTCTTCTGTGTCGGATTAATAAAAATCGTTTCGGTCTCATCATACTCAATTAAATCACCCA
>JAPHSW010000202.1 GCA_026196615.1 Gammaproteobacteria bacterium
AATCCAGCTAATAAAATAACCACATTAACAACAATTGATAAGGACGGTCTATGAATGAATAGATCAGTAAATGCTTTTGCCATCTCTTTGCCTATTTAATCCTTATCACTCGATGAAGTGTCACTGTTTAAAGTCATACTGACTGTCTCTTCGGGATTTTTTAGGCTAACAAACGCGCCTGAATGTAACCTGTTCTGACCAGAAACAATAACCATATCTCCGGCGGATAAGCCTTGAGTGATAACAATCTGCGCATTGAGTCGTCGCCCAGTTTCTACCGTCACTTGTTCAGCGATTTGTTCGTCTTTATCACTCTTTTTAACAATGTATACTGTATTACCAAAGGTGGAGCGTTCTACTGCTGTTTCAGGTAACAAAATGACTGACCTGGGTAAATTTAAATCAACAATGACTTTTGCGTATAAGCCAGGACGTAATAGTTTAGAGTGACTAATAATCTTGGCCTGAACTAGTATACTGTGTAGATCTCGTTCGATTTGAGGTTCAATGGTTGTTATCTGTGCTTGTAGTTGTTCTGTCCCTAAAGCATCAACTGTTACAGTCACTTTTTGACCAACCTTGATGTGTGGAGAAGAGTTTTCTGGTAGTTTAAAATCAACATTGAAGTGTGACAGATCAGTGATATTAACAATGGGATCACCAGGATTAAGATACTGACCTAAATTGATACGCCGCACACCTAATACCCCATCAAAGGGAGCGACAATATTTTTTTTGTCTTTAGTAGTTATAACACTGTCTTTTTGAGCGCTGACTTCATCCAATAACGAACGGGCTTCATCAATACGAGAATCAGGTACAGCGACCCCTTCAAGCTTTTTCATTCGCTTATATTCTTTAGATACAAGATTTAACTTGGCTTTTAAACGCTTTAATTCTGCATTGTCCAGTTCATCATTTAAATGAAGAATTAAATCACCTTCACTAACGGTATCACCTGAACGAAAATGAATGGTGTCTATTCGGCCTGAAACTTCTGAAGCAATATCCACCTGACGAACTGCTTCAATTGTACCAATACCCATAACGGTTTCATTGATTTGGATGGGGTTAACCGTAACAACAGAAACAGGCATTGGAGGCTGTTCCCAAGCCTGTTGGTTTTCAGCTTGCGTGTCGGGATGGATAAATAGAAGATAGGCAATCCCTCCAATCAGCGAGAAAATGATAAGAATGATAATGAATGTTTTATTCATTGATTAAATACCCTGGTTAAATAATTTGTTTGTTAGTAATTACCGTGCTGTTCGAGTAGCTGATGGATTTTTTTTAATCCATTCCTTGTTAAAGGAAATTTCCAGGAGTAACCATTGATTAATTTCAAATAGGCTTGAATCATTGGGTTATCAATTTGTATAGGAAAGGGGAGTTGATGATCGCCCCCGACCAGGTTCCTGGCTTTTCTGGTATATTCAACTTCTAAATAACCCACACCCATAGCCCAATGACCTACAGTGAGTTCTTCAATCACTTCTTTTTTTTGAGCTTGTTCATATTGTAATTCACCTGAGTCAAATGCACTTTCTAATTCAGCAACAAATAATTTTTCTATTGCATGCTCCTGTTTCATTAGCTTTTCAATCCAGGGTCTGGAAGCCTTGGAAAGTATTGCTTCATTGGAGACCAGCATGCATAAAGGAGCTCCAAATGGATAGATATAGAGTGTTTCAGGAGAAAGCATCTGTATTGCCATCATTTTTTCAGGTGTGGTTAATGGTAAATTTAAAATATCCTGGAAAACGTGATAGATACGTTCGGCCATTTGGGTGGTAAGAGCAATCAACACATCTTCTTTTGATTGAATATGTTTATAGACCGATCCCATTGATATGCCCGCACCTTTAGAGATATCAGACATTTTAAAATCAATTAAAGAGCAGCTTTCGATACATTCAGCCGCTGCATTTAGTATTAATTTTTCTTGTTCATCATGTGTGTATTTGGGGGCTGGAGACATATTATTTCTCATTAATTACTTTTTTGGAACCCTGTTCGAATGTTATTCGAATAGGGTTCAAGTGTCAATGTATATAAAATAATATTATGTGAAAGTGTGATATGAGTCTTTGAATATATCCAATTTATAAGTAGTCTTAATGAACTAAAGATTTAATTTACAGGCAGATTAATTGAGTTCATATTTCTTTATTTTTCTCCATAAAGAAACACGATCTATACCTAGAATATCAGCTGCCTTAGTTCGATTGCCACCACATTTATCTAATACCCATTTGATGTACTTAATTTCCTGTTCGTCTAATGTTGGTAATTTGTTTTTGTTAAATCGCATCACTGAGACAGCATTTTCTGTAAGACCAGGAGGTAGTTGGTTCAGGGTTATTTTATTGTCAGTTGAAAGAACAATAGCTCTTTCAATTAAATTTTCTAACTCACGAATATTTCCTGGAAAACCATATTGATTCAAAATATCCAGTACATCAGGTGTAAAATCTATCACATCCTTATTAATATTCTGAGTATGTTTTTTTAAAAAATGATAGGCGAGTATTGGAATGTCATTTTTTCGTTCAGATAAAGGAGGAAGATGAATCTGAATGATATTGAGCCGATAAAAAAGATCCTGTCTAAAACGTCCCTCTGAGAGCTCTAATTCTAAATCTCGATTTGTTGCTGCCAAAAAACGGACGTTAGTTTTATAAGTTTTAGTGCCTCCTAAACGTTGCACCTCATTTTCCTGTAGAATCCTTAAAAGTTTTACTTGCATGTTCAGAGACATCTCTGCAATTTCATCGAGAAAAAGGGTGCCGCCATTAGCTGCTTCTATGAGTCCTTGATGTGAATTATTAGCACCTGTGTAAGCACCTTTTTCATGACCAAAAAGTTCATTGGCTAATAATTCTTCCTGTAATGCACCACAATTAATGCCAATAAAAGGCTGAGATTTTCGTTGACTATTTGCATGAATAAATCGAGCTGCTAATTCTTTGCCTGTACCACTTTCACCAGTAATAATAATACTGCAATCAGAAGGTGCTATCTGCTTCATCGTATCCAATAATCGTAGAGTTACCGGATCTTGGGTAATAATTTTTGGCCCAATATTATCTTCATTCAGTTGTGTTTTGAGTCTTTTGTTTTCACGTTTAAGTGTTACCAGCTCAAGTGCATTTTTAACAAGCTCACGCATATCATCTAATTGATAGGGTTTTGTTAAATAATGATAGGCCCCCATCTTCATTGCCTGAACAACTGACTCATAAGAACCATGGCCGGTTAACATGATAACCGGTAAGTCCGGATCAATTGTCTGTGCTTGCTTTAATATGCCCATACCATCTACTTTATCCATTTTTAGATCGGTAATGACCACATCAAAAGTCTTGTCTTCAAGTGCTTTAAAGCCACCGGAACCGGAACTTCTTGCAGTGACCTGATAACCTTCTTTGGTAAATAAATGAGATAAGTTTTTTATAGAAATCGGCTCATCATCAATGATTAATAAAGAAGGTTGCCTGTTAGATTTATCCTCAAATAGATGACTCATTGTTTTAATAACTCCTCTTTTTTATGAAGAGTTGTATCAATAGTTTCATTCAGCGTTTCTTCATGGATACAGTTAATTAACGGATAAGGTAAACGAATAATAAATTCAGTACCTCTTTTCGATTGAGAGGGTTGAGGAGAGGGTTGACTGATTACACCGATTTCACCAGAGTGTTCCCTGATAATTTCTTGAACAATATATAAACCGATACCCATACCATTACCTGGTGATTTTGTTGTGTAGAAAGGATCAAAAATATGTTCCATTGTTTCCTTATCCATACCATTGCCCTGGTCTTTAATTCTTAAAATTGTAAAAGGCAAATTAGAATTAAGTGATTTTTTTAGTTCGCCAATAACATGAGCCTCTTCAGGTAAAGTGCATGAATGATCCCAACAAAATTCAGCTTTTAACTCAATTTGATTAGTTTCATCTCCGGCATCAATAGAATTTTTTATGATATTGATCAACACCTGCTGAAAACGTTGTCGATCAACATTAACAAATACTTCATCTGGAATATCCTTCAACACTTTGGGTAGTCGTTTAAGATCGTTGTGCAATAATAATAAGGTATTATCAATTAATTCTGATAATTGAATGGATTCGATAACAAAATCCTGTTGGCGGCCAAAATCTTTTAAAGCATTGACAATTTTATGTGCTCTCATAGTTTCACTATCAATTTGTTCCAGCCAGTCAATTAACAGATCTCGATCAGCAGTATCGAGTTCTTCCTTCAATAATTGACAAGAAGAAAGCACATTGCCCAGAGGGTTATTGAGTTCATGAGCTACACCAGAGATAAGGACACCCAAAGATGCCAATTTTTCTGTATGCAATAATCTTTGTTTTCGTAAATTTAGTTCATAAAGCATTCGATTAAATGCATTGGTAAAGGTAATAACTTCTTGTTCATCATTATCAACTTTAAGCTGATCAAATTTTCCTTGAGCAATAGGTTCCAATTTATTTTCAAGATCCCTTAAAGGTTTAACAACCAGATAACTGAGACGATAACCAATTAACACTATAATCAAAGCAGTAATAAAAATAGCCCCAGCTAAGGTCCATTGGGTTGTATTTAATGATTGCAGTAAATTTTCTCTTTCTTGTAAGGCATATTTATCTGCAATTAGTGAAAGGCTATGACCCAGTGGTCGGATTGCTCCAGCAATATTTTCCTGTTGCAATTGCTCCCATTGCTCCCAGTACTTTGTCATAAGGACCTGATAGTTCTTTAATAATTGTTGCAGATTATTTAAATCGATCTGGGAACTAAGACGGGAATAACTATCAATGTTTTTTCTTAAATTAGTGGTGGCTTCTTGATTGAAAAAAAGAATGTTTTTCAGTTCATTTTTATTATGATAGAGAAATAGATTTTTTTCATGTCGTCTCATTTCAAGAATATCATCTTTAAAATTGGATATCACAACACCTTCTTTAACCTGTTTTTGTAAATAAAGCAGATTAAAAAAAGCGAATAAACAAAGCAATACAATAAATATTGCCAGCAGATAGAATGTTCGTGAGGTTTTATGTCGAATACTATTCATAAGACTTTAGCCAAAACTATGAAGGAGTAGAATTTTTATTCATCAAATTTCGATAAGAAATTCAATTGTTGCATATTGAAATAGTCTTCGCAAATATCAATTATCAACATTGAAACACTGTTTCATATATGAAATTTTAGTGATGCATTATGAAACATTGCATATAAGCTGATGTTTCAGTCAATAAGAAGAATATCATGATTGTGTGTTACATATTGCAACAGTAGTATTGTGCTTCAGTTTTATTTTCGCTTCTAAAAGAGTGACTTACCTTGAATTCTTTGGTGGCATACAACGTGCTTTACCTAGTAGCAATAAATATATTTCTACTTCTAAGGTATCTTAAAATGAATAAAATTTTTGACTCGATATTAAATGGTTTATCTTCACAGTATGCGGGTGAATATTTATCTTCATCGGATAAAGAACAGATTCTTAATCATCGTTCTTTTAAAAATAGAATAATGGTTCCTTCTCCTCAAAAAAATGTTAACCAAATAAACACATTAAATAATCAAAAACGACGCATTGCAATGTTGTGTAATGATGCAACTAATGAGAATGTAATCAATTATGTTTTAGGTAATGCGAATGATTGCTCAGTTGATATTTTATATCATGGTGTTCATAAAACAACTTCTTCAGGTGAGTTTTATACTCATGCTCGTAATAGTTTCTCTGAAAATAATGTTGATGTCAGTATTGTGAAACTGATCAATGATTCTATCGAAGAGATAAAAGATTATTTGATCAGCCATCGCTCTTTACAATATCTGGTTACTGACTCTCATGACCAGTTAATGGGATCTTTTTTGAAGAACAAAGCTATCACCAATCAGCTTCAGATCCCAATTGTATTGATCAATTAAAAAATTTTGAACGTATAAATTTAAGCTTTAGAAGAGAGTTAGAATATTAAATGAAAGATAAGATAAAAGCACAAAAAAAGAAAATTATTGCGGGTGTTATTTTTTTAGCCCTTGCCCTGTTTATGTCGACCCTTGTACCCACGGTTCAAATGTCCTGGGTTATGGGACTATTAATCCTGACCATTTATTTATTTGCCTTTGAAGTGGTTGATGTGGATGTAACTGCCATATCTATTATGGTATTACTTGGGTTATCCACTTTATTTGCTCCCATTATGGGGCTTGATGACGGTTTAGTTTCAACTGATAAATTATTTAATGGTTTTTCCAGTAATGCGGTTATGTCAATTATTGCAGTAATGATTATTGGTGCCGGCCTTGATAAGACAGGCATCATGACTAAGGTTGCAGCATTTATTCTAAATGTAGGAGGAACTTCAGAAAAGCGTATCATTCCAATTGTATCAAGTACTGTGGGTATTATTTCTTCCTTTATGCAGAACGTTGGTGCAGCTGCACTCTTTATTCCTGTTGTCAGTCGGATTTCAGCTCGTTCAGGTTTACCTATGTCTCGATTACTTATGCCTATGGGATTTTGTGCCATTTTAGGTGGTACAGTTACGATGGTTGGTTCATCACCTTTAATCTTATTAAATGATTTAATCTTAACGTCTAACCATGCTTTGCCTGAAACACAGCAGATGAATACCTGGGGATTATTTTCAGTGACTCCTGTTGGCCTGGCTTTGGTATTTACAGGTATTGTTTATTTTGTTTTGGCTGGTCGATTTGTGTTACCAAAAGTCAGTGACAAAACTGATGCGAATAAAGCGACTAATACCATGGATTATTTTCAAAATGTTTATGGTATTGATTATGCAATGTATGAAATTGTAGTTCCTGCAGAAAGTCCATTGGTTGGTCATGTCTTAAATGATATTGAACATGATGAACATATTCGAATTATTGCAGCAATTAAAGGTAATACAAAAGATGTTACTATTGGACCCAATGGTGTAGCGAGAGATTACACTATTGAAGCAAACACTGTGCTTGGAGTATTGAGTTCTGAACAACATCTTAAAGATTTTTCTCATGACTACAAGTTAGAAGTAAAAGACAGTCTCGAATTTTTCTCGGAGACACTCTCATCATCTCGTTCGGGTGTTGCTGAAGTAGTTATTCCACCGGGTTCACAATTAATTGATAAATCAGCGCGTGATGTTTGGCTAAGAAAAACTTATGGTCTTGCTATGGTTGCCTTACATCGTGAAGGTGAAACTTTGGGGACAGGTGAAGGTATTCGTGATTTACCTTTTCAGGCAGGTGACACATTGGTCGTTCATACTTTGTGGAATAATCTAGACCGTATTGTTAAAGATAAAAATTTCGTTGTGGTCACCACCGAATATCCTCATGAGGAAAACCGTCCACATAAAGTTGGCTGGGCAGGTTTATTCTTTGCTATTGCTTTATCTATGGTGTTATTCACCGATCTTAAATTGTCTGTTGCCTTATTGACCGGTGCTATTGGTATGGTTTTATCTGGTGTTTTAAAAATAGATGAAGCTTATGAAGCAGTTTCCTGGAAAACAGTTTTTCTTCTAGCCAGTTTGATCCCTTTGGGACTGGCTGTAGAAACATCAGGCACAGCTGGATGGATTGCTGAACAAACCTTAAAAGTAGTAGGCGATCAACCGATTTGGGTTATTCAGACTTCTATTGCAATATTAGCCACTTTTTTTACCTTGGTTATGTCCAATGTAGGGGCGACTGTTTTATTGGTGCCTTTAGCGGTTAATATTGCTTTAGGGGTTGATGGTGCTGATCCAGCAGTATTTGCTTTAACTGTAGCCATCGCTACATCTAACTCATTTCTTATCCCAACCCATCAGGTTAATGCATTAATTATGGGACCTGCTGGATATAAAGTCCCTGATTTTATGAAAGCAGGTGGCATTATGACTGTCTTATTTTTAGTGGTTATGATGACAATGATGACCCTTATTTTTTAGGACTTTAGAAATTTTTAATTTCGTGAAAGTCATTATCCTAGTGATTAGGACTTTAGAAATTTTTAATTTCGTGAAAGTCATTATCCTGGTGATTAGGACTTTAGAAATTTCAATTTCGTAAAAGTCATTATCATTTAAGGCAAAGTCATTATTCCAATCTTTGTAAATTTGTCTTCAGTGATAATGGCTTCCCACTTTCATTCTTTATACTAATTGGTGGTAATACATCGTTAGTATAAAACATCTGTTAATTTATTTTGCGATTATTATGACTCAATTAAAAAAACAACTATTTCAATTTTCAACAATAACACTTATTTTACTTTTAATACCTTTTCAACTTTTTGCCGCAGAAGTGGGGAATGGCCATGAACCTCTTGATCTGACTTCCAGTTCAATTGGCTTTATTGCACTTATCATATTTGCGTTAGCTTATTTCTTTGTTATGGCAGAAGAATTTACTCATTTGCGTAAATCAAAACCCGTTATTTTAGCCGCCGGAATTATCTGGGGTATGATTGGTTGGGTTTATATGGATCATGGTTTATCCGAAATGGCAGAACATGCTGTCCGTCATAACCTGTTAGAGTATGCAGAACTAATGTTATTTTTACTAGTTGCCATGACTTATATTAATGGTATGGAAGAGAGACGTGTCTTTGATGCACTGCGTTCCTGGTTAATACGCAAAGGGTTTTCATTTCGTCAGCTGTTCTGGTTAACCGGTGTACTGGCTTTCTTTATCTCACCAGTTGCTGATAATTTAACCACTGCATTATTAATGTGTGCCGTTGTTCTGGCCGTAGGTGGTACTAATACCCGTTTTGTTTCAATTGCCTGTATTAATATTGTGGTGGCTGCTAATGCGGGTGGTGCATTTAGCCCCTTTGGTGATATTACAACATTAATGGTTTGGCAAAAAGGAATGATAAATTTCTGGGGATTTTTTGCTTTGTTTCTTCCTTCTGTTGTTAACTTTGTTGTCCCAGCTGCTATTATGCATTTTGCCATTCCTAATGAAAATCCTAAAGCATCGAATGAAGTTATTCCCATGAAGCGTGGTGCTAAACGTATTATTGCACTCTTTTTATTGACTATTGTAACCGCAGTGAGTTTTCACAACTTCCTTGGCCTCCCGCCTGTTATTGGAATGCTGACTGGTTTAAGTTATCTGCAATTCCTTGGGTTTTATCTTAAAAAAACCAAATATAAATGCATCTCTTGTGAACAATACTCATCTGAAAAGCAGTCCGATACCGCTAATGTAGATGAAATCATTGCATTTGATGTTTTTAAGCCTGTAGCAAAAGCAGAATGGGATACCTTGTTTTTCTTCTATGGTGTTGTTCTATGTGTCGGTGGCCTGGGTTTCCTTGGGTATTTGTCCATGGCTTCAGAAATTATGTATACCCAATGGGGACCCACTTCAGCAAATATTGCAGTGGGAGTTTTATCGGCCATCGTAGATAACATACCAGTTATGTTTGCCGTATTAACTATGAACCCAGATATGTCGACAGGGCAATGGTTATTGGTCACTATGACTGCCGGTGTTGGTGGCTCATTATTATCCATTGGCTCTGCTGCTGGTGTTGCCTTGATGGGGCAGGCCAGAGGCCAATATACCTTTTTTGGTCATTTAAAATGGGCACCTGCTATTGCGATAGGATATGTTGCAAGTATTGGTACTCATATGTGGTTTAATAGTAATTTATTTTAATTAACAAATAATTATTTTATAGGGGCTCTTTTTGATAAAGAGCCCTATATGCTTTGACTATATTTATTCATCATGAGTACAGAGTAATGACTTATCAGCTTCACCACTTTTGGCAATTTTTTCTAAATTTTGAATGACATCAAGACTTGATTTTTCCATGTCACGAATTGAATTTATTGCAGATTCTATCTGTCCTTCTTTAAATGCCTTAAGTGCTTCCAGACCTGAGTTGTGGACTTTTATATGAGGTGCTTCAACTTCTTTATACCCTGATAGTTTTGAAAAACAATGTTTGCCATCACCCTCGTAATACCATTTTCCCAATCGACAATGGCTGTGATCACTAAATTCATTGATGGGTTTATTTGATTGCCCCATAAGAACTTCATATATTTGAAATTTAAAAACCAGATGATCGACTTTGGCCAACTCAACAAAGCTTCTTAATGAAGATGAAGAAATGGTTTCTTCCATTTGATGTGACAAAGTGAGTAAAGAGTGCATTTCTTTAACGGCTTTGTCACCATTAGTACCAAAACTATCGGACTCTATAGCAATTGTGTCCATTTGAGTTTGTGCACTTGCTGTATCACGTTGAATCTGTTGAACCAGAGATGAGATTTCTTTAGTGGCAACATTGGCTCTTTCTGCTAAACCTCTGACTTCATCAGCAACAACAGCAAAACCACGCCCCTGATCACCTGCTCTTGCAGCTTCAATGGCGGCATTAAGTGCCAATAAATTGGTTTGTTCGGAAATATCACTGATGACTTTAACAAATCCACCAATGCTTTCAGCATGTATACTAAGCCCATTAACAGCTTCAGAATTAACTTTTGTATCATCGGACATCTTGTGCAAGTTTGTTGCGATACTATTAACGGCATTTCGAGAATTTGTGGACACTTCAGCCGCTTTAATTGCAGTTGTTTTTTCATTTTTGAGTTCAGTCGCCATTACCTGTAATGAGACCTGAAAATCATTCAGTGACTGACCAAATATTGGGAAATTTTCAAAAAGGCCACTACATAATGCCTGTTGATTTTGACTGTCTATTAGCTGTTGTTCTAAGTTGCTTATTTTAGCTTCTGATTCATAGAGTGACTGTTCAGCTACTTGATATTTTTGTTTGAGTTCTGCCAATTCATTTTGAGTACTAGTGAGCAAATCATTTTGTTTTGATGAGAAAAACATTGTTCCTCCAACGGCTACTTATTATTGTTTCGATGAGCGGCCAGGTAAAATTAGTTTCAGATATTATGAGTATATATTTATATTCTTATAAAATAAAATGATCTATAGCAAGAATTGCTTAAGTAATTTGAGGAAGGGGCAATACTCACTTCAGACAGAGTTTCTGAAGTGAGTATTTTTTAATCAATAAGATGAGTTGCTAAGGATTTATAGAAAATATACCTTAGCAACTAAAAGACAAATAGTCTTATTACTTCATCATCGATTTTTTGAACATGCGATCCAGCTTGCTATTTGCATCAGCTGCTGTTTGTTCTGCACGATTAGCGGAAGCTTCAGCTGCTTTTGAACGTTCATTGGCTTCAGCGGCTTCAGCAGAAACAGTATTCATCTGAGCTTTTAGAGCATCGATATCAGCTTGCAGTTGTGATGTGTTCGCACAACCTGTTGCCATTGCCGCTACGAATACAATTGAAGCAATCTGTAGAGTATTTTTCATTTTCTGTTTTTCCATATTGGTTTATTTAAGGGTTAGGTTACTTAAATTTGAAAAATTAAATTACTTAATTATTTGTTTAACTATTGTTTAACAATTACTTTACTATAACTATAGTATCTTTTTTAATCAATTTATCCAAATTATTGATCTGTTCATTGGTTAATGCAATACAACCGTGAGTCCAGTTCATGGTTTCATGGATTTGTTTGTCGCCACGCCCCAAACCATGAATACCTATCAGTCCACCCATCGGTGTATTTTGAGGAGGAACCTGATTATTTTTATGAGCAATAAGAATTTTAGTAAATACTTTTGGTGTTACCAATCCTTTTCTTAATGCTTCACGGGCATTTTCCACTGAAGGATAGTTAAAGCCAAAAAAAAGATGATATTTACTTTTTCGGTTAATCCAGGCTATTTTATACTTCCCAAGTGGTGTGATATCGTCGCCACGCTTATGTTTGAACCCCGAACCATTGCGACCAATGGATATATTAGGATACTTAACCAGTGTGACATCGGACAACTTCACTTCCAGTTCCTGCTTTTGAGTATCTATTAGTAACCAGATATCCTCCTCTGCATGAACTAGTGGAGAGCATAGTAATAAAATAATGATAAAAAAAAGGTGTTTAATTCGCATAAATACTAAATAATCGCATTTTTATTGATATTTATATTAATTTATTTGCCTACTGATGGTGCTTGATGTGTATCAAACTTCGCGTATTTGTTTAAAAAATATAGCAGAATAATAACCGGAACACCCATTAAACTGGCCACCAGAAAAAAGTTGGAGTAGCCAATGCCATCAACAATACTTCCTGAATAACTACCAATAAGTTTCGGCATAAATATCATTAGAGAGCTGAATACTGCATATTGAGCCGCAGTAAAAGAAATATTGGTTAAGCTTGAAAGAAAGGCAACAAAAGCGGCACTGGCTATTCCTGCTGACAAATTATCGGCAGATATAACAAGATATAACAAGAAAATATCATTGCCAGATGAAGCTAATACCATAAATAAGAGATTGGTTATAACTGTTAGTATCGCTCCAAGGAATAATATCTTTATCATTCCATAGCGAACAGCAAGAAGACCACCTAAAATACCGCCAATAATGGTCATAAATAAACCAAATGTTTTTACAACTGTGGCTATTTGAAGTTTAGTAAAGCCAATTTCTAGAAAAAAAACATTTGCAATCACACCCAGGACGATATCTGAAACTCTATAAAACCCAATAAAAACCAATAAGGCAAGTGCTATTGATTTCCCATAGCGACTAAAAAAATCGCTTACTGGGGCTATATAAGATATCCAAACTAACTCTTTATTAACAAACTTTGTTTGGGAAAGTAGATAGGCTGCTAGAGCTGCATTGGATAGTGCATTAATAAGCCTCAATAACTCTATGACAAAATTTCCCAGGGGGGCTGTGATCAATTCAGATAATATTGATTTTCCCCATAAAGCAGGTTCTTTTAACATTATATATGTCATGATAAATATAATAATACATATAATAAAAAGCATTAAAAACTGAAGGTACTGAACAGTTGTGTACTTACTAAAATCCTTTTTCCCCCTTGTAGGTTCAGGTATTTTTAATGTGGTAAAAACTCCAACCAACATAAGCAGTGCCATGCATAGATAAGTCCAATGCCATGCTGAATATTTGTATATTCCATTTACGTTTGATTCAAAATAACTTGCTAAAATAAGTGCTCCTGCACCAGAAGCAAGCATGCCAATACGATAACCAACAATATATGTGGATGACATTAATGCCTGTAAAGATATATCAGCAGACTCAATACGATAAGCGTCAATAACTATGTCTTGTGTTGCAGCAGAAATGCCAAGGAAAATGGCAGCGAAGGCCATAAAAATTAAATGATCTTCTCCTTGAGAGGGATCAATAAAAGCCATAAAAACAATGGCACTGATTACAAGACATTGAGAAATCAGTAGCCAGGCTCGTCTTCGACCTAAAATATGTGTCAAAAATGGAACAGGTAAACGATCGATTAATGGTGCCCATAAAAACTTAAAAGAATAACCTAGTGCTGCTAAGCTAAAATAAGTCACAGTCGAACGTTGTATACCTGACTCAATCAGCCAGACAGAAAGGGAAGAAAAAATAAGTAGTAAGGGGATTCCGGCGGAAAAACCAAGAAAAAGCATGGTAATTACTCGCGGGTGTAAAAATGATTTAACACTACTGAGCCAACTGGTGGCTACACTGTTTTGCATTGATTAAGTTCCTTGAACATCAGCTCTCCAAGCGCAACAGATTAACATACTTTTGGGTGTAGATGAAAACTCTGAGATAACATTTAGAATATCATTAAAAAAATAATTTTTATCAATAATGGCTTAAAAACTATATGAAACTAGGAACTTCAAGCTAACTTTTCAACAATTAACATGCAATCTAAAAAACTTATCACATACATTTATCAATTAAGACAGCCAGATTTTTTAAGTGAAGCTCAAATACTTGATGTTGAAAATAAAAGGTGAATTTGATGATTTTGTAGGATTTATCGTATTTACTCTGGTATTTATAATGTGGTTAAGTAAAGAACTCCTATCTTTATTAATGTAATCCACTTTTTACTAATAGGACTATATAGTTAGGGTTATAGCTCTTATTTTTTCAAATATTCACTTACTCTGATTGTATTTAGTTACTACAAATCGTTGTTCTGAATAAAAGTGTACGATAATTATTGGGATTATAACGATGAAAGACTTTTCTCCTTCTGATTTAAAAGCGATTTTACACTCAAAAAGAGCTAATTTATATTATTTAGAACATTGCCGAGTTATGCAAAAAGATGGTCGAGTCTTGTATTTGACCGAAGCAAAAAAAGAAAAACAATACTGGAATATTCCCATTGCAAACACCACAGTGATTTTACTTGGGACTGGTACTTCAATTACTCAAGCGGCAGTACGAATGCTTGCTCAGGCTGGTGTACTGATTGGTTTTTGTGGAGGTGGTGGTACACCACTTTATATGAGCAATGAGATTGAATGGATGACTTCACAAAGTGAATACCGTCCAACTCAATATTTGCAGGGTTGGTTGTCATCCTGGTTTGATACTGACTGGCGTTTACAGGCTGCTAAACAATTCCAATATGCTCGAATAGGATATTTAAAACAGGTTTGGGAAAAAGATCGAGATTTGAGAGTGGAGGGGTTCAGTTCAGATGAAATTGGACTGGAAACAGCATTTCAACGATTTAATGAAAAAACAGAAGCGGCTCAAAAGCCAGCAGATCTATTACTCACTGAAGCCCAACTGACAAAAAACTTATATAAATTTGCCGCCAATCAAACAAAGTTGGGTGATTTTACTCGTCAGCGTGAAGCAACCGATAATGCAAATGCATTTTTAAATCATGGAAATTACCTGGCTTATGGGCTGGCTGCAACAACATTGTGGGTCTTAGGGATTCCTCATGGCTTCGCCGTAATGCATGGTAAAACCCGTCGGGGTGCATTGGTTTTTGATGTGGCAGATTTAATCAAAGATGCTTTAGTTCTTCCCTGGGCTTTTATCTGTGCTAAAGAAAATGCGACAGAGCAGGAATTTCGCCAGCAATGCCTGCAAGCATTTAC
>JAPHSW010000014.1 GCA_026196615.1 Gammaproteobacteria bacterium
AAAATCTTCCACAGGTTCAGGTGATAACTGTGCCAGGTGGAAAAATAGCGATTGAACATGGTCATGAGCATGATATGTATAAACCCGACCATCAGGATTTGAGGAGTGCTCACCCTGATGCACGCCTTATTATTTATGGTCATACTCATATCGAAGTAATTGATAAAGGCGAACCCGATCAGTATGTGTTGAATCCTGGTGCTGCGGGATATACAAGAAATAAGGGTGGACCGTCCTGTACAGTTCTTACAATTGATAATAATGACTGGGATTATGAAGTATTCAAATTTTTCGATGAGAGTGTTGTTTAATTTTAACTTCTACACAATACTCAGCTTCTGCCATCTTTCGGTTTGAATATTATTGGGGTAATACCTTGTTTAGATAGAAATACCCAACTACTGCAGAAATTGTTGAACCCACTAAAATACCTAAACGGTCATTCATTAAGACTGCTTCCGTTCCGCCTTGTTCAAATGCTAATGAGCCAATAAACAGACTCATAGTAAAACCTACTCCGCATAAAAATGACACGCCATACAGCTGTTTCCAGTTAATACTGTCTGGTAGTGATGCAACTCCAGATTTTACTGCAATATAACTAAAAAGCATGACACCGATTTGCTTTCCAAAAAATAAGCCAAGAATAATTCCTAATGGGACAGGGTGGAGTAATGAATCCATGCTAAAGCCATCAAGAGGTACACCAGCATTGGCAAAGGCAAAAATTGGAATAATAACATAGGAAACACTGCCATGAAGATCATGTTCTAGTGATTTGGCTAATGAGCGTTGATCTTTTGAGTCTGTTTTTAGTGGAATAAAAAAAGCAAGAACAACACCGGCTAAAGTTGCGTGTACCCCTGATTTTAAAACAGCCACCCATAGAATAATTCCGATTAAAATGTAGGGTGTTAGACTCTTAATTTTAGTAAAGTTAAACAATGCTAATATAAAAAGAGAGCACATGGCTATTATTAAACTCATAACCGATAAATCACTGGTATAAAAGATTGCGATAATAATAATGGCACCCATGTCATCCATAATTGCTAATGAAACAAGAAAAACCTTTAGAGCAATAGGGACTCGCTTACCAAACATTGCTAATATGCCTAGTGCAAAAGCAATATCTGTTGCAGCAGGAATTGCCCAGCCTTTGAGTGCAATGGGATCATTTAAATTAAGAGATGCGTAGATTAATGCTGGTATTAGCATTCCTCCTACTGCAGCAAATGCGGGTAGAACGATTTTTTTTGGATTAGAGAGCTCACCCTCTAACAGTTCTCTTTTTAACTCAAGTCCTATTAAAAAGAAGAAGATTGCCATTAAGCCATCGTTTATCCAAAGAATGAGAGGTTTAGCAATATGTAATGCACCTATTTTTATTTCTACAGGGACATGAAGTAATTCTGAATATAATCCTGATAAAGGTGAATTAGCCATAATGATAGCTAAAATTGCTGCAATCATTAAAAGAATGCCACTGGCACTTTCTTTTTTTAAAAAATCCTGAAAAATATTTGAAAAATTATTAGAAGGTTGCATTTGTTTATATTCAAACCAGTATTTTGAGAATCGAAGTTGAGAAATTGGGAGGTTAACAGATGTTAAATATTCTAACCTTATTTTGGGCTTCAATCCAATAATTCTGATTCAAAAAAAGGATTTTAAATGTCTTTTTACTACTCTTTTTAAAGACTTCATTTCTGTTAAGGTGGAGTTAAATACCTATAAATAATAGGGTTTATATTGTTATTCACATAGCCTGTGGATAAGTCTGTGAATAAACATTGGGTAAGCATTGAAAATGTAGGCAGAGTATTGTTCTATGACAATTTGATTACACTTTGTACAAAACAAATTATCTAATAAAGTCTTTTAAAAACAATCAGATAAAAATTTTTTTCAAAAATCTGTTGACAATAAATCATTATTAATGATAACAACTTAATTATAAACTTCATTTTAGGTGAAACTGAATAACTTTTTTATTTGAGTATGACTGGTCAAATTTTTATTGTCAAAATTAAAAATATGGTACTATGTTTAGGTATCGTAAACATATTTTATTTATTTTTTTATGGGAATTATTATGCAAATTAAATCTTTTTTCTTAATGCTACTTTTTTTGACTCTAACTGCCTGTGGTGGTGGTGGGGCGAAAGTCCAAACAACGACAACAAATACAACAATGGGACAGGAATTAATGGATTTAGATGAAAGCTATAAGAAAGGTATATTAACTGAAAAAGAATACAAGAATGCAAAAGAAAATATTATGGATCGTTATGATCAATAATATAATTAATAATTTTTTCTATATCAGGATTATTTTATGATTAAACCAGCTTATATTTTCCTCTTTGTCTCTTCCTTTGTGTTACTGTCTTGTAGTTCAAATGTTGAAACTTTCAATTCTACAAGAAGCTTAGGAACACAGCTTGATGATTTAAATAAAGCTTATAGCATGAATGCTATCACCGAAGAGGAATATAAGAAGGCAAAAGAAATACTCATCGATCACTATCAGTAGTTTGTTTGATGTTTTTTCCAGGCACTTTCAACTGCTAAATTAAATTCATTAGCAGTTGAAATCGTTGATTGTGTAATTAGAATTTCTTCAAATAAACTACGCATTTTAACTGTTTGATTGTTTATTTCTTGACCTTCCCATTCTTTTTTCTTGATGTGTTTTGATAGCTTTACGTAGGTTGCTGCAACCATATCATAAGCATTTTTCAATTTTCCTCGTTGTGCGTGAGATTGAACTTTTTCAGTAATTTTTTGAGCATGTTGTTCAATTTCTTGTTGTGTTTCAGCCTTTAAAAGTTTGTTTTGCAATTGAACAAAATCAGCTTGTTTGAAAGGTTTACTTTTTCTCTTGCTTTTTTTTCTGGTTTTTTTAACAAGTGATTGGTTTGAACTATGTTTATAGATTGATTTTGAATTAAAGCGACTTGATTTTGAGCAACCTTGATTTGTAAACTCTATCGTTCCATCATCTTGTATGCATTGGGTAATGCTTGATGCAATGGTATTATTGCTAAACCATATCTGAGAAATAAAAAAAATTATGATTGAATTTTTAATCATGTTCATTGATATTTATTAAAATTTTCACTGATTGATTGTTTTATTATAGCCTATAGAGTGGGTTTAGTTGAAACTTAAGCATTTTTTTATACTTATCGTAATAATGTGAGAATGTGCTCACATTTTTTTATGGATTTTTAGATGAATAATGTTATTTTTGATATAGAGACATAAATTTTACACTTAATATTATTATTCACAAAATCTGTGGATAACTTTGTTAATAAACTTGTAGTAAAGCTGACAAAGGCTTGTAGTTATTGATTGTGTTATAATTTGATTATTTATTAAACATCTTTTTTTGAAAAATAAATGTCTTTTTAAAACAAATGGTTATGAATCTTTATGTAAAAAACTATTGACTTATAGTTAAGATGGATTGCTACCTGTTTGTGATTCAAGGTACTATACGTCATCTTGATCTATATCAGTTAACTATTAGTGTCATTTGAGAACTATTTCTAGGAATTCTGTTTGGAATTATGGCTGTTCAAAATAAAAAAGTATTAGCACAAAATATTGCTGTTGGTATGTATGTTTCAGGTCTTGATCGGCCCTGGATTGAAACAGATTTTTTACTTGAGGGATTTTTTGTTGAAACTGTTCAAGATATTGAAAAATTAAAGAAAATTTGTGAGTTTGTTTATATTGATGTTGAACTAACAAAAGAAAGAATTGATGTTAAGCTTGTAGATGAACCTTCTTTAATGGCAAAAATTAAAACTCTAGCCAACACTGATATTAAGGATATCAATTTTAGTCGTAACTCTAACGCAATTACTAGTAAGAAAAAAATACCCCCACCAGAAACAATATATGAAAAAACCAGCTCTTTTGGTACTGAATTTCGTACGGCTAATCAGCTCTATAAAGACATCACTGTAACGGCTTCTCAAATTTTTTCCAATGTGAATTCTGGCAATGATATTGATCTAGGTTCAGTTAAACGTTCCGCAACGGCTGTTGTCGATAGTGTGGTTCGCAATCCTGATGCTTTTTTATGGTTAACTCGTTTACATGAAAAAGATACCCATACACATACTCGATCACTTAGAACTTCTATTTGGTCAATTGCTTTTGCTCGACATTTGGGACTTGAAAAAGAGAAGCTGAATAATTTATCTATAGCATTACTTTTATGTAATATTGGTAAAGCAAAATTACCAATTGAATTACTTGAAAATGAAGATCAGTTGAATGATGAACAATTTTTGGAATATCAAAAGCATGTTGACTATACTCTTGCTGCACTAAAAATCATGGGGCGGACACCACAGGCGATTATAACGGTCATTCGTGCTCATTGTGAACGATTTGATGGCTCAGGTTATCCAATGAAACTCATGGGGGATGAAATTCCTTTATTGGCACAAATTGCTGGTTTGGTTTCTTATTATGAAGAAATTACTAATCGACGAAAACGGGAAGAGTCACTGGATCCAACACGTGCCGTTGAACATCTATATAATTTACGCAACAAACAATTTATGTCTGAGTTAGTTGAAGAGTTTATCTGTTCTATTGGAATTTATCCTGTTGGATCAATTGTTGAGTTAAATTCAAAAGAAATTGCTATTATTGTTGAACAAAATGGTAAAAATCAATTACTACCACAGGTGCTTATTCTTCGTGATAACAACCAGCAACCAGTAACTATTTTTAAGTTACTTGATTTATATGAAATTAACCAAGGAAGTGATATTAGACCCAAAATTATTAATACCTATCCTCTAGGAGCATTTGGAATTGATGTGGAGGAAGTCACTAAGGGACTTGCTACGGCGACTAGTAAAGGTGAGGATGGTAATAAAACCTGGAATTTAAAAGGTTTATTAAAAAAAATGGTGTCATAATAAAGTGATGATGAAAAAGTTCTTTTATAATATTAATATACTCTTTTGCATTGCTATTTTGTCAGCTTGCCAATCAACACTTATTCAGAGTGAAAATAATTATTTTGAAATTTCCAATCAGGCCTCAATAGAAATTACACAAGTTCTTGAAGTGGCACCGAACTCTGCAAGAGTTTTTTTTCAAAATGGAGAAGTCATTTCACATGGGCAATTAAACTTATATGATATCAATTGTGAAATTGAAATTAATACCGTTTCTGATAGTCGGCAGATAATAGAGCCTGGTGTGTTTGATATAATTTCTGTTGCTCAAAATCAAAGTCCAATTGTAAAGCAGGAACTTAAAAAGCAACAAATATTAGTCGCTTCTTTGAATTATGTCTGGAATTCATCTAACTCTCCTGTTGATATAAAGCGATACTACCATTTTAAACTATCAGCTCAAGATCCAAGATCTAATTCTGAAGTAAGAGCAATGACCTGCCGGGGAGCACAAGATACGCCTTTTAATGCTAAGCTACCAACCTATGAAGAAATGAGAAAAGCTGGTGGTCAATATATTAAACTTAATTTTTAGTGGTTCTTAGAGTTTTATTCTATAGAACCAATTATCCCAGTGATTAGTGGTTCTTAGATTTTAATTTTTAGAGCCAAATTTCTTGATGGTGATTTTATTGTCAATAATTGAATGTATATCTTGATGCGGTACTAGCATCCGTTTATAATTTTTTTAAGTTATTGCAACAAAGTTCAACATCGATCTACTTACACCAAAGAGTGAAAAAAATGCATCAGAATAAAACTAAATTATTTACAATTAAAACTGCTTCTGTTTTGTGCCTCATCTTTATGCTTACATCAAATGTATCTGCAGTGAACATGCAGTTCCTTAAGTATAGCCCTGTTTCTGATTTTACTCCTGAAGACTTTGAAATGTTGCAAACAACTGGTAAAAAGGCACTAACAGATAATAAAGATGGAATGACAAGTGAGTGGAAAAATCCAGAGTCTAAGAACTCTGGTTCTATTACGCCAATAAGCTCTTCAACTATTGACGGTATGAATTGCAGAAAAGTAAAAATAATTAATCAGGCTGAAAATAAATCAGGAAGTGCTGTGTTTACATTTTGTCAGTTGCCAGGCAATGAGTGGAAAATTTTAAAATAGTCATCAATTTTCTATTTAAAAAATACGTTTATTTGCTTAGTTATAGGGATGAGTATGAATAAAATTAAATTAATTCTCTTTATGTTTTGTGTTCTGTTTTTTTCTCAACTGGTTCAAGCAGAAAAAGTTTCTCTTGTGACTAGCATATGGCCACCTTATGTTGATAAAGCCTTACCTGATGACGGTTTGGCAATGAAGATCGTAAAAACTGCTTTTAAACGTGTAGGATATACACCTGAAGTTAGAATTGAAGCATGGGAAAAAGCATTAGCAGGCTCTAAACTGGGTGTGTATGATGTTGCGGGCGCTATATGGAAATCAGATTCACGCAAGCAAAAGCTACTCTTTAGTGATTCCTATTTAACAAACAATATTGTCCTGGTTGCAAATAGCAATAGCCAGGTTGAATTCAATTCTTTAAATGATTTACAGGGACTTTTAGTGGGTGTCTTAAAAGGCTATGAATATGATCCAAAATTTATGAAAGATCCTAAAATACTAAAATTTAAGGCTAATCGTTTAACTCAAAATTTAATATCTGTTCAACAGGGTAAGCTTGATCTAGCTGTTGCTGATAGGCGTTTGGCTTTATATGAGTTAAAACACTTCATGGGTAACAATAGAAGCGACTTCCGATTTTTACCTAAGGCTTTAAGTTCACGTAAATTGTATATCGCTGCACCGATAGAAAATGCTGAAAGTAAAAAACTGATTGCAAAGTTTAATCAGGGGTTAGCAGCAATTAAAAAAGATGGCACGTATCAAAAAATATTAGATACATATACTTTTTAAAAAGAAAAAGTTAATCATAAAAAAGCCCAGCCTGGATATCCAGGCTGGGCTTTTTTAGTGCTTCGCATCTTTGTCAGTGAGGAATCACAGACAGGGGGAAGTTACTTCCCAGCGATGGCATTCAACTTTTCTGCCTGAATGACCTGACCA
>JAPHSW010000240.1 GCA_026196615.1 Gammaproteobacteria bacterium
GGGCTTTTGTTTATACCACTGCTATGCCTCCTGCATTGGCTCAGGCAACATTGATGAGCTTAAAAATATCACAAAAAGAAAACTGGCGCAGAGAAAAACTACAGCAACTTATTTCTCAATTTAGAGTCGGTGCTGAACAGCTGGGCTTGTCATTAATGGCCTCTCAAACTGCAATTCAACCAATCCTTGTTGGTGATAATGAAACGGCTTTGAAAGCCAGTCAGGCACTGGAAGATCAAAATATTTTAGTCACCGCAATTCGTCCGCCTACCGTTCCTAAAGGTACTGCACGATTGCGAGTAACACTCTGTGCTGATCATGATGAAAAGGATGTTGAACGTTTATTGTTAGTACTTGAAACAATTGGTTTGAATTAGAACGTTATGAGTATAAGTTTTCAACAATGGGGTAATTTAGACTCTCAGGAGCAAATTTTATTTATTCATGGCTGGGGAATGAATAGTGGTGTTTGGGCTGATATTGCTCAATATATAGAAGAGATATATCCGGAAAAATTAATTCTATCTGTTGATTTACCTGGTTATGGTCACAGTTCAACTTATGGTTTGAATCAACTCGGAGGGCTATATAACAGTCAAACATTGGCTCAAAGTCTTGAACCTTTATTAGAGGGAAAACGAACGACTATTATTGCCTGGTCATTGGGTGGTTTAGTGGCTATTCAATTATTAAGTCACCGCTTGTCAGAAATTTCTAAGCTGGTCTTAGTCAGTTCAACACCAATGTTTGTCCAGACTGATGACTGGGAAGGTGCAGTGGAAGCTCGAATTTTTGAGGAGTTTAGCCAAAGTCTTGTTAAAGATCATCAAGCAACATTGAGACGCTTTCTGGCGATTCAGGCAATGGGCAGCCGTACAGCAAGAGAAGATATTAAAACCTTGCAAACTCAATTGTTTCTACGTGGTGAACCGGATGATCAAGCTTTAGAGCAGGGTTTACAGATATTACTTAGTGAAGATAAACGCCAGCAACTCAAGGAAATAGACGATATACCAGTTTATTTAATTGCAGGTAAGCAAGATATGCTGGCGAAATATTCGGGGCAAAAAAAATTGAGTGAACAAGAAAATATTACATTGATTACCATGGCTTCAGCAGGTCATGCACCTTTTATTTCTCATCCTGAAGAATTCAAAAGCAACTTAAAAAAAATAATAGCGGATTAATTGGTTTCAAATAGGTAACGTAATGGTAAATTGAGTGCCTTTTCTAATTTGGCTTTTACATTCAATATGGCCGTGCATTTTTTCAGTCACAATATTATGAATAATACTGAGGCCAAGGCCACTTCCACCTTTTTCCTTTCCAGTGGAAAAGAAGGGGGTAAAAATTTTACTAAGGTTGTTATCGGGGATACCTTTTCCATCATCAGAAAAGATTAATTCGAGGGTTTTATTTTTCTTAGTAACTTGTATTTTAATCTTACCTTCATCCTCTTTATCATAAGCGTAAATTAATGAATTCATAAGCAAGTTTGTGATGATTTGGGAGTACATACCAGGATAGCTTTCAATTGATAGCGCTTCATCACAATCCAGTTGTACTGATAGGTTTGTTTGTTTTATGTGGTTATGCAAACTGAGTAGTGTTTCCTCTATATAGTTTTTAACAACAAATTGTCGTTTTTGTTCACTGGCTTGATCAATAGCGACTTGTTTAAAGCTATTAATTAAGTCAACAGCTCTTGATAAAGAGGTTGATGCTATTTTTATGGATTCATCCATATCATCGAGGTAAGTGAGCATCTTGTTTTTTGATAGATTTTTCTCATGATATTGTCGAGCTAATTCTTGCGTCAATTGTTCTGCATGACTGATGCTTGTGACACTGATTCCGAGAGGGGTACTCATTTCATGAGTGATACCAGGTACTAAGGCTCCTAATGAAGCAAGGTTTTCAGCCATGACCAATTGTTGCATTGCACTTTCAATTCGTTGCATTGCAATAGTTAACTCATTATTTTTTATAGAAAGTTCAGTGGTTCGTTCAGCGACTTTTTCTTCGAGTTGTTCTGTTAGTTGCGTTAGCGCATTTTGCGCTTCCACTTTATCTGTAATGTCTCTACCTTCAGGGATTAACATTGTCACTTTGTTGTTTTCAATCACAGGTTTCAATGAAAAATCTATATAATGAATCTGGCCTTCAGAATCTGTATGGGATGTTTGAAAGCGAACAAATTCACCACTAGCAACACGCTTAACAGCATCTTTAAGGCGGTCTTGTTCTATTTTACTATGTGTCCACCAAGGTGTATCCCAAAAATATTTACCCAATACATCTTTTTCTTCAACGCCTGTTAAAGTTAGAGATGAACGGTTGGCTTCAATCACTATGCCTTCGGGTGTTAACAAACCAATGAATTGATATGTTTGATCGAAAATAGCTCGAAATCGAGTCTTAGAATCTCTTAATTGAGTGGTTAAATTATTTATTTGTTCAGAAGATTCGATACTCATTATTAACTGATTTTTTCTGTAATATATAAAAAAATAATAACTTATATTTAAAGGTAGGATAATAAGCTGGTTTGTCAAACATGAGAATTAACGGGGGTTTATTGATCTAAAACGTTATATAATGCTGGCAAAACTTAGATGGTGAAGCCGCTATTTTGAACTGGCTTCAAGATTAACTCTGGAAGATTATTTTTTTGACCAAATCGCTTTTAACCACTTCTGCTAGTCCTCCTTTTACTAAGGAACAAGTAAGAAGCTCCTTTAATAAGGCTGCGGATACCTATGATGGTGTGGCAATATTGCAGCAGGAAGTTTGTGAGCGCTTACTTGAAAGACTGGATTATATTAAAGTTGAGCCTCAAATGATTCTGGATCTTGGGGCTGGCACTGGACAAGGAACTCTTGGATTGGCTAAGCAGTATCCGAATGCTTGTATTGTGGCCATGGATCTAGCCGAAAACATGCTAAAAAAGAACCGTGAAAAATTATCATCACAATTTGGTTTGGTACAAAAAGTAAAAACACTCTTTAATTCGAATCAACGCCATCAATTTGTTTGTGCTGATGCGGAGCAGTTGCCTTTTGCAGATGCTAGTATTGATTTGATTTTTTCCAGTTTGACTGTCCAATGGTGTCTTGATTTACCCTCTTTATTTAAAGAGTTTAGGCGTGTGCTTAAACCAGGTGGACTTTTAATGTTTACTTCTCTGGGAACAGATACGCTCAATGAATTAAGAGCAAGTTGGGCTGAAGTGAGTGATAAAATTCATGTGAATGAGTTTATCGATATGCATGCAATAGGTGATGCTCTTTATAATGCTCAGGTTGAAGATCCTGTTATAGATAATGAAAGGATTGTTCTCAATTACCAGTCGATTAAACAAATTTTGATAGAGCTTAAAGCAGTAGGAGCTCATAATCAAAATAGCGGTCGAGAAAAAGCCTTGACTGGGAAAAAACGTTTACAGGCAATGTATCAAGCTTATGAAAAGTTCCGCACACAAGAAGGTTATCCTGTTACTTATGAGGTGGTTTATGGGCATGCCTGGAACCCAAAAACGCCGATACAAAATACTTGCTCAACGGATGGTGATAAACAAACCTCTATTTCATTGGCTCAATTAAAAAGTAGCCTGGCTTCTCGAAACACAAAATCATGAAAGCTTATTTTATTACAGCAACAGATACCGATGCGGGCAAAACTTTTGTTTCTTCAGGAATACTTCAGTATTGGTCTCAACAGGGCTATAAAGCTCTAGGCTTTAAACCTATAGCCAGTGGTTGTCAGCCTACTTCTGAGGGATTGAGAAATGATGATGCTTTAAAATTAATTACCGCTTCTAATGTGCCCCTTGATTATGAAACAATTAATCCATATTCCTTTGAGCCAGCTATTGCTCCTCATATTGCAGCCCAACAAGCTGGTGTACATATTGATTTACAAGCCATTGTCAGTCGTATTTTTCAACATCAGCAGAAGGCTGAGCGTGTATTGGTTGAAGGTGTTGGTGGTTGGCTGGTACCGTTAAATGAACAGCAAGATGTTGCAGATTTGGCGTGCTTATTGAATTTTTCTGTTATTTTAGTTGTCAACATTCGCCTTGGTTGCATCAACCATGCTCTATTAACCGCACAAGCTATTGAGCAAAGCGGGCTTAAAATTGCGGGATGGATTGCTAATAGTCCCGAGCCGGATAGTTGTGCTGAGCAGATTAGTAGCTCAGAGCTTGCTGATACTAATAATGTAGGGCAAAACTGGTCTGTTTTTGAAGAAAATATTCAAAGCATTAAAACTCGATTAAATGCGCCACTGCTTGGTGTTCTGCCACATTTATCTGATTCAGAATTACATCATGAAGCCACTTCTTCTTTATCGCACAAGAAGCAATTTTCTGACTTTGTTAATATGGAAAAGTGCATTTAATATCTAATTTCACTATACTAACTCCCAATTTTGCTTGTTTTTAAATCATTTTGGTTGCATTAGTCACTATTTGGAGTTTGTGTGTTTAAACCCACTACATTAATTATTGTACTGATTCTTTTTGTTTCAGGTTATTGGTTTTATAGCAATCTTGTTACGCCTCAAGAAGGCAGTACTGTTCGCGTTAAGAACCTGCCATGGCAAATTACCGTGGTTGATGAGCAGACATTACATGTTTTAGATTTGAATGTTGGTCAGTCGACCCTTGATCAAGCGGATAAAATATTAAAGAGTGAGTTTAATTTGGCCTGGTTTGAAAATCAGGATGATAGTATCAGTCTCGAAGCATTTTTTATTCGTGTGAGTCTTTCTGGGCTAAGAGCAAAAGTGCTTTTGGAATTAGATTCTGATGGCCTGACTAAAGAGTACTTGTTAAAACATTCTGGTAAGCCTGAGATTCAGGATTCACGCACTATAAAATATCCATTGGATGATTTGGTTCAGGTGCTTGGTAACCGTGTTATTCGCTCATTAACGTATATCCCATTATCTAATCTTGATCCTGAAATGATAAAAAGCCGTTTTGGGCAGGCAGAAGAGCAATTGGTTGCTGATGAAAATACTGAGTTTTGGTTATATCCGCAAAAAGGATTGGCAATTTCTATCAATAAAAAGGGAAAAGAAGTTTTTCAGTATATCCCTGTAGGGAATTTTGACCGCCTTAAACAAAGTGTTATGGCAACAGTGGAGCATGCTAATCAATTGAAGAAGAGTGGTTGAGCTTGTGACTGCTTCCAATGATAATTCTAATAAGAGTTCTGACTCTAGAAGCAGTTCAAAAAAAATAGAGCCCAAATACGTTGCATGTGATGTCTGTCGCTTATCTCCAATCTGTTCCCCTGTGAATGTGGGTGGTCATACTTATGATTTTACAGGAAAAATGGTTAATAGAAGACATTACTTCAAAAAAGGTGAGATGATCTTTCGGCAGGGTAACAAGGCAACTCTGATTTTTGCTATCTCTGCGGGCTCATTAAAACTCATTGCTGATGTGAAAGATTCTAAGCGAGTCATTGACTTTCGTATTCCCGGTGAATTGGTCGATATTTGTTCTTTAAATGAAGGCATTTATTCTTATAGTGCTCAAGCATTGGAAGATACCTATCTGTGTGAAATTGGTAAAGAAACTTTAAATGATATTGCCTCACAGATTCCTGAGGTACAAGGACGGCTTATGAAAGTGGTGAGTAAGGAGTTAACCAATATTCAAAAATCTTCAATGCTACTCCATGGTAATGTCGGTTCGGAAGAAAAAATTGCGGCTTTTGTTTTGAATTTGGCGTGGCGTTATCTTAATAGTGGTTATTCGTGCACTGAATTTAAACTCAATATGACTCGTACTGATATTGCTGACTTTCTTGGCTTATCAAAAGAAACAGTCATTCGTCTTTTTAAAAAATTACAGCAAAATAACCTGATTCAAGTTGATGGAAAAGAAGTTAGCATTCCTAATGTTGATGAGTTACAAAAATTTGTTGGAATTGAGCTTATTTGATCCTCTCTGTTTATTCTCAACTTTTTTAAATATGTGAGCTATTTCACACAGTTGTTCAAAAAAAAGAAAAAAAAGTGAACTTTTTTGATTTCAAAAAAAACCTTAAAAAATATAAGGTTAATTGTTGTAAAAAGGGTAAACACTCAGTTTTTGTGGCATTTGACACTAATTTATATTAGAAATAATTGATACTTGCCCTTAAAAGAGGCAAAATAGCACCACAGATGCTTCCCATGGTGCTGAATCCTTTTTTTTTCAAGAGGAAAACAAGGGTAGAATCTGAGAATTTTTTTGGGTAACTCTTGGTAAGTTTCACTTTTCAAGGGTAAAAATTTTAAATAATTGTGGAGAACACTATGGAAGAAGCTGCAGCGGAGCAGAAGTATAACTTCGACGTTGTTCGCTGGTTTGCCGTAATGA
>JAPHSW010000037.1 GCA_026196615.1 Gammaproteobacteria bacterium
ATGGTGAGTTATTCATCATTGAGATGATGTTGCATGAAGCAGCAGAAAATGAATACCCCATATTATATCCAACAAAAGGGCTCGAATTTTGCAGTTTTTCCGAATTAATAAAATATGCTAATGACTATATTGTCGCTGCCAATAAATGGGATATTTAAGAACAAAGCTAACAAGCATGTCAACCAGATAACTTTTTTCTACGCTCTTTCGTGCATTTCGCTTCGCTACATTTTTGCACAAATGCTCTCCATAAAAAGTTGCAGGTTACATGGGCGTTGGTATGGTTTTGGAGAAAAAAAGATGGATTCGAGGAATGATATAATAAACACAGAACAGGAAAGTATTGCGACATCAATGGATTGTGAGGATGTTGAATTAGTGGAATATTTACCATATATCTTGCAGGATTTTCATGAAATAGGTTCTTCAGCACAATCACTTACAAAAATAGTTAAGGAAAACAACACCAAAGAAACAGTAAAAATAATAGATTTAGGATGCGGAAAAGGAGCCGTATTAATAGAATTAGCTCAACATGTGAAATCAGAATGCTTAGGAATAGACGGGATAAAAGAGTTTATTGACTATGCAAATGAGCAAGCAAGAATGAGAGGGATAATAAACTGTAAATTCCAAGTCGGTGACATAAGAAAAACAGACAAGATAGAAGGAAAATATAATTTTATCATTCTTGGGTCAATTGGCACGGTATACGGAGATTACTATACAACAATGGAAAGGTTAAAACCCTTATTATGCGATGACAGTATCATCATACTCGACGATGGGTATATCGAAGAAAATAAGGATTTCAACCATGTGAAAATAGGAACAAAGAAAGATCTGATAAGCCAAATAAAAACGTCCGATATGGAAATTGTCAAGGAATATCTCGGTGATGAAATAAGTGATAACAGTGAATATGAAAAACAGTATCAAGACATAAAAAAAAGGTGTCACGAATTAATATTGAAGTATCCAAATAAAAAAGAGCTGTTTGAGGGGTATATACGAAAACAGGAAGAAGAGTATCATAATCTTGAAGAAGAGATTACTTGTTCAACAATGCTCATAAAAAGGAAAGTGGCCTAACACATATGAGCCTTTAACTGTCAATAGGCACAAAAATACCGCAAAGAAAAATTCATCTTGATGGCATAGCAAGAAAACATAAAGAGGCATTACCAGGCATTTCAATGTATCACCAGAGCTTAGCCCCTATTCAAAATTTGGAGAGTAATGAGAGATTTTTCTATTTAAATTTCTTCTCTGGAACTCTGGTGAAAATTGAACGCGACGTTGTGAGTAAAAAATAATGAAAATCCTTCGTAATAAGTTAAAAGCATTAGCTCTTGCAGACGCAATTATAGAGCAAGAATGGCAATACCGTTATTTTTCATATAACTCAAAGTGGTCAGAAGCAGAAGAAATGGCTTCTATGAGTGATGGTTGTGGTGGTGAATGGTTTCTTTGGTTATGTGGAGACTTTGCAGGCTACAAATGTATGAGTCCTGATGATGGAAAAATGCCAGACTTGGAGCATGTAAAACTTGAGTTTCCTGAAGCATATAAACCTTTTCTTAATGAACCCGCATTCAGCATAGATCATGCTACCTGTTTATGGTATTTAGATAATTCTAGCTGGTGTAAGTTTGGTTTACCTGTAAAAGGCTTAATCAACCTTGAGGAAATTGAAACATGGGAAGCAAAAGACTATCATAAATGGGCAACTGATTATTATGAGAGGAAAATTAACCTTTCTGATATAAAGAAGCTTTTTAATAATCAGTTTAGTGGAGAGCTTGCTTTGAAAATAAATCCCGAAATAGATTTAGAACAGTTAAAAGAAGATTTATCTAAAATTGGCATAAATTCATAACAAGCGTGTCGAGGCTGAAAAAAGAAAGCTCACACAAACGTTATGTTTCAAATATAATTTAAACAGTAATGTCAAAGATAAATAATATAATTCCAAATGCTGAAATTTAAAACAAACAAGGCTTTTTTTAAATCTGAGGCTAAACGCCAACGTGTATACGGAATAACAATTTTTTTACTTTTAGCTTTCTACTTTGAGTCAGAATGGTCTAGCGGTTTGTCTATCTGGTTTGAAGGGTTGGTATTAGTAATAATATTAATTTATATTGTTTTAGAATTAATTGGTTTTGAAGAAGTAGATTTTGTTATTAATAACTATTCTATTAGCCTTTTAGATAATGTAATACGTTTTCCAGAAGAAGATATTCAATATAGTGAGCTTGCTATATTTAAAATAAAAAAGAAGAATGAAAAAGTAATTGAAATACATTTAAAAAGAAATAATGGTGATATCATAAAACTCCGAGGCTTAGAGAATATGAACAAACTGTTTGAAAATATTGATAATCTATTAAACAAAGATACATAACCAAGTGTCGTAATGTATCACCAGAGCTTAGCGATTAATAAAAATTTGGAGAGTTACGAAAGAATTTCCTGTTTTAATCTCTTTTCTGGAAGCTCAGGTGAAAAACGTTATAGCTGCTTTAGAATAAATAGAATACATATATTAATACACTTGTTGATATTTCCAGGTTATTTATATCTTCAATTGCATTTGTTCGGGTGAAGCATGAAATCGAGCAAACTTAAACTGAGGTCTTTACGACCAGAAGATGAAGCGTCTTTCAAGAATGCTGTTGCTGCTTTCAAAAACGAAATACCACCTTTTGAATTTGCATTCGATTTTGATGAATCAATTACCTTCAATGAATACATTAATAAACTTGAAGGATGGTCTTTAGGCAAAGGACTACCCGATAAATTTGTTCCAAATACATTTCTTGTCGGAGTTGTTGATGGACAAATTGTTGGACGATTATCTCTTAGGCACCGTTTAAATAATTTTCTTGAAAAAATAGGTGGTCATATTGGCTATGGAGTTATCCAGAGTTGTAGACAACAAGGGAACGCCACAGAGATGCTTAAGCAGGCACTTCCGATTTGTTTATCACTTGGAATAGGTAAGGTATTGATTACATGTGATATTGATAATTTGGGATCACAAAAAGTAATAGAAAAATGTGGAGGGATCTTTGAGAATGTAACAAATGATTCACAGCTAAAAGTTCAGAAACGAAGGTATTGGATTGATATTAAATAAAGGAAATCCGAATAATGCCATGCACACGGACCTTATCTTTACAAGGTATAGAAAACAAATACAACATAACACAATAAATTTTATATACAGCCAACAATATAATGAATTAAATGATGCAAGAAATTATTTATGTATCAGCCATGTTAATTGGAACAGCATTAACTTTATTTTACTATCATTTTATTGGTGTGTTTTTCTTCTACTTGGGTTGGCCATTTGTTAAACTCTTTACACTTGGTAAATATCCAGTTGAATCAAATGTCTTAAATTTCTTTAAAAAAGGTGATAGAGAAAGTGGTATTGTTGCAGGGGTAGGGATGATTGTTATGGCTCTAGTAGTTACAATAATTTATATGTAATTACTGCTATAAACCAAAAAAGATAACTAGTCATTCAAGTTCGTTCCGACCTACATCCCCCACTTTTAGAAAAAGCTACACTTCTGCTGCTACTACTACTTAATGAAACATTATATTGAGAAAAATGAAAAAACTACTATTGTTTATATTTATTACATTTAATTTACAAGCATATGCTTGTGATAAAAGTAATCTGTCACCTGTGGAGGCTTTTAAATCAGCAGATTTAATTTTCTCTGGAAAAATAACGAATTTGAGATATTTAGATGAGATTGAAAAATCACAAGTAGAACCAAGAATTATAGTAACTTTCAAAACGGAGCAGTTTTGGAAAGGACATAAACAAGAAGAAGTCTTACTTCATACTACACACAATAAGGGCTCATGCAATGGGTTTGTTTTCAATGCGGGAGAAAAGTATCTTGTTTATGCAGTTAAACAAAAAAAAGCTGATAATTTTTTAGCGAAACTCTTTGCAAAAAAAGAAGCTACTATAGGTGTTAAAATCTATGGTGGTACAAAGTTACTAAATGAAGCAAAAGAAGAAATCAACAATTTAAACAAAAGAATATAACCAGTTTTTTGATGGAAGGAAAAATGGATCGTTAGGATGATAAGGCTTAAATATCACTATAATTAAAGTGCTAATATTCTGCTTATGTCTGTGTTCCCAAATGACTATTAGCTTATAGAATGAACAACTATGTATACACCTTCTATGGAGTGAAATCTGAAAAAGCATTCAAAATGGAATATAATTTGGAGGGTAATTATGAGAGAACGCTGGGGAAGTTTTTCCGTTAAAGACCATATATCTGCAAACAATCTCGCATCTGATGTACTAATGTACGATCGTCTAATATTCCCTGTTCCTCCAAATGAAGAAGAGCGCAATCGGTGGAAAAATAATAATTGGAAGCCAGATTTACAATCCAAAAGGCTAGAGGTATTAGGGAAGCGAGCTATAAAGATAAAATGGGATAAATATAGGCAAGAAAAGTTTACTAATCAAATGGATGGTGTTTTAGCAATCGCTGAGGATAGTAATACTATCATACCTGGCTCTGATGCTTATCAAATGACAAGAATAATTCTTTCACAAGATGACAATATTCAAGCTTATCGTGGCTCTTCAAAGGCTATTGTTGCCGCCGCATATCAATCTATTAACAATTTACGTAAGAGTTATATTTTAAAAGAACATGAAAAGGATGATTCAGCACTGAGTATATGTATTAGAAACAGGCTTGTCATGCCTGTATTTACTAGTGATGAAGAGAAAAACTTTGAATTAGCATTAGAACTTAGTGCCGATAATGATTTTGCAAATAAGCGAAGAGCCTTATATACATGGCAAGAAAAAATAGCTAATGAAAATATTAATTTGGTTGATGCACTTGATGAATTAGAAGATCTTATTCAACAATATAATGAAAATGTGAAGAAAGCTGAAAAAAACGTTATTAACAAGTTTTTTGTTACTGTTGTTGGAGCAACAGTTTTAGCTCCAACAATAACGACATTACTTAACTCTCCAACCGCTCCATTGAGTGATCTTTTCTCAACTTTTGGGCCATCAGGCTTAATAACATTGGCAGCATTCCTAAAATTTGATATGAAACCTGTCATTGATCATAAAGAAGCAAATGCTGTCGCTATGTTTCATGATGTTGAGCAAACATTTTTACAATAATCAAATATTTAGCCTAATAAGAAAACCCAGCTGTGGTTAAAAAGAAAACAAAACAAGATTAGGATAAAACAAATTATGCGAAGTGTTTAATATTTTTTACTATCTTTCTTTCCAAATGTATCATGTACGAAAAAGACAGTCTCCTCGGTGTGAGTTGAATGAAAGTTTTATTGCTTGGGAGCAAGATATTACATGTGGAAATAAAACATAAAATTACTAACAAGTGCTTGAACAAAATAAATAATTTTTATGTCTCATGATCAGATTGACGAAGAATTGAATGGTTAGCCAGGAAGAATATGAAAATTGAGATCATTCAAACAGATATAACAAAATTGAAAGTTGATGCTATAGTAAATGCTGCAAATAAGTCATTATGTGGTGGCGGTGGTGTGGATGGTGCAATTCATAGAGCAGCAGGAGAAAAATTACTTGCAAAATGTCGAACTTTAAATGGATGCGAGACTGGTTATGCAAAATTAACTAAAGGCTATGAATTACCCGCAAACTTTATAATTCATACCGTAGGCCCTGTTTGGTATGGTGGGCATAAAAAAGAAGAATCTCAACTTTCATCTTGTTATTCTGAGTGTTTAAAAATTGCTGAGGAGCACAATTTGAAATCAATTGCATTCCCAGCAATTAGTTGTGGTGCATACAGATTTCCTATCCAAATAGCATCTGAAATTGCAATTAGAGAAGTATTAAAAAATATCAAAAGAGACATCAATTGAACATGTTATTTTTGCTTGTTTTGAGAATAAAATTGAAAGAGCATTAAAAAAATGCCTTACAAAATATGAGTACAAAGGCTAATCAAGTAGAGAGTTGATATTTTCAGACAATTGGAATCTGAAGATTTTTATTATACTAATCTATTGAAAAGAACTGATGAAAATCTGTATAAAGCTAAGAGAGCAGGGCGTAATCGAGTATGTATGTAGTCTGTTCTAAATATTATGTAAACCGAAATTATAAAGTACAAAGCGTTATATAAAGATGTAATGAAAAGCTACGAATCTTGTTTCTCAAATGGCTCTGAACGTGGAATGTGTGAAGTCGATAATTATGAAAACTGATACTATTAAATATCTACTGGACAATGAAGACCGTATTATTTCTGTAAGTGGTCCCTGGGATGAATTCGCTAATAAAAATGATGGCGTAAATGTTCATGCAAGCTACGTTTGTGGACGATCAATTTGGGATTTTATTGTTAGTGATGCTACCAAAATGTGGATAAGAACGCTTTTTCAAAGAGCAAGGTTGAAAACTGAAAGTATAGAGAGACCTTATAGGTGTGATTCTCCTGACTTGAAAAGATTCATGCGAATGAGTATCTCATCTTGTGAAAATGGAGTTCTAGAGGTAAAACATGAAATTTTACATGTTGAGGAGTGTCTTCCTCCAGTCCATTTTAAACATATATCAGAAAATAGTGTTGTAGATCTCAGGTTTAGATGCAGTTTCTGTGGTCGTGTGAGGCAAGAAGATGCCTGGTTAGAGCCTATTGCCACTGATGATACACAAGAAACTGAAATGACTGTTGAATATACTGTTTGCGAAGACTGTCAAAATCTTATGCATGGCGTTTGAAAATAAAGGTTAAAGATAAATTTATAAGGCTTGTTTACTCTGTGAAAGTCTAGACCTCAGCTGATATTTTTTTTCTTCTCTCTATTTATCCAGATCAAAAATATAATCCGGATGATCATTGGGGATGGTGCTTAGGTATTGATTTAATACATCAAGCGTCTCTTCCCATATTTCTTTAGCTGCTAGCTTTGTGTCTGAGAAATAGGTATTTAAGAAAATGGTACACGTATAACCCCAAACACCTTTATCTATAAACGTAACTGGTTGAATCGACCAGTTAAACTCAACCCTGGCTACAAAATCTTTATCATTAAGTAATTGTTCAAAATTAAAGAACAATGGAAAATAATGACCCGCATCAGCTATATGTGCGACTGAATTAAATGAGAATTCAATATAACCTGAGTGACGGAAATGATGTTTGTCTTCATGACTATCACTGACACAGCCTACCGAAAAGATTCCTGTTTGCGGGGCATTGATTGCTCGTATGAGTGTCATAAGCGCTGGATCTCGTTTTAACTCAGGTATTGTATCGAGAAGTTTGTTATTGCCTTTTATATCTTTGAATCCATAATTTGCATCACCGTCTTCACGTACTTCACCAATCCCCCCGTATGGAATCGTCTTGTGTTCGTGCTTTAATGATAGATAATTTCTATATCCTGTTGGCATTTTTTGTACGCTCTATATCAAGTTGAATAAAATGATTTCTTTGAATTGCATGGGTCCAAATAAATATTAATAACCTTCTCGCGGAGGCATTTATTTTACAATTGTGTCAGAAGAATGATTAATAATTCTTTATATGATTTTCTAAGCAATTGTTATTGTTATAGAATCCCATATTTATTCTCATTATTATGCTTTGTTCATAGCTTTTCCAATTATCTCTAGCAAGCCACATAAATATTTCTATAGTACTTTTTCTGCTAATACGTTAACATGAAAGCTATTGCGTAGCATTCAAATATTGATTGTGTTTCCTGCGTTTTCTTTTCGTTAACGACAGTGAATAATTATGTTACGTTTTAAGTATCAGACGATTGAATTTGATAAAACAGATATACACCTAAGAACCTTACGTGATAGGCAACAATATTTAGATAAGGAAGATGTTGCTGCTAAGTTGGGGATTTCATCTGCCAACTGGTCTTTATTTGGTGTTGTTTGGGCCTGTGAAGAAATTCTGGCTCATATCATGTTTAAACATGATATCCAGGAGAAGAAGATTCTTGAAGTGGGTTGCGGAATTGCTCTTGCCAGTCTTGTCTTAAAAAGTCGTCATGCAAATATTACTGCAACAGACTATCATCCAGAAGCCCATAATTTTCTATTAGAAAATATAAAACTCAATCAATGCAGCCAAATTCCATTTGTTAGAACTAATTGGATTGAAAAAAATCAGGACTTAGATAAGTTTGATATAATTATTGGTAGTGATGTTCTCTATGAAGCCAATAATGCCATTCTTTTAGCAGAATTTATTAATTTACATGCTAAACCCCATTGTAAAATTATTATTGTTGATCCAGGACGAAAGTTTCATTCCAAATTTAGCCAACACATGACGAGTTTAGGCTATTCGTATAGCAAGGATAAATATAAAAATATTGAGAACATCACCCAATCTGCTAGAGGTGCCAATAATTTTATAGTTCTTTCTTATCACCGATGAAAACTCATGACTTTCAGGATAGTATTATCTTGAATTCAACAAAATCACGAACAATCTCTGATATTGGTTACAATGCAAATTGTCATGGTTTTACTATAACGGGGAAAAATACCGTCTTATTAAATTGGAAAGAGCTTATGCTATATTCAAATAATATGGGGGATAAGAGTATACTCGTCTACACCTATAAACATAATATTTCACATAGTGGCAGAATAGTTGGTAAATCGTTTATACACTATATTCAAAAGATTGGAGTGGTATCAACTCCGTTAGAGGTTGCAATACAGCTACGTACTGAATTCAAAGATGGTGCTTTTATACTTCCTATCCAAAGGGAAGAACTTTTTCTGCATATGAAAAGAAGTAGTATATGAATAGCTACTTCTTTATCGGACAAGCTATAGTTTAATTTACTTTCAGTCTTCCAGATCTGGCTGCTTGTCCAGGTAGTCGAACACTCCAAATAAGTCATTAAAGCAGTAGAATTCATCTGTATCATCTTTATTGATGCAAAATTGAATGCATTCATTATCATCAAGTTCAAGATAAATGTAGTAGTGTTTCTTTGTCGCTTTCTTTACAGCTCCTGCTAAGTCAAATTCAGTGTATGTTTTCATATTCATTGTTAAAGCACCTAAGTGTAATCTAAACAGCATTTCTGGGAGGGCAGTGATAAAATGAGTAGAACAACTGGAAGTGCGTGATGTTTCACCGATTGTCTCATTTATTGCAGGTGTCCATGTAGATTTGATTATACCGTAAGGAGTGTGATCTGGGCAGCTATTTAGTATGAAAAGGATAAATCAGAAAGGGATATACAATTACGAGATAGCTTGAGTGTTATACTGAGGAGATGAAATCATTAAATGGCTATATTCTGTTCATATAAAAAAGAGAGACAAAGTGCAATTTGTCTCTCTTTTTTAAGCATTTATTTTATTTTAATGGTCGCCTTTGTATTGAGATCATCAAGATATTGATTCAGTTGTTCTTTGATTAAAACTTTTTCAATATTTTGTTTAACGGCATTAAATTCAGGTGGTGTTGTTTTACGGGTATCATCAAGAATAATGACATGCCATCCGAACTGAGAATTCACAGGTGTTTTGCTTAATTCTCCTTTTTTTAAACTAGCCACTTTCTTAGAAAATGGAGCAACCATATCTTGCTCTGTAAACCAGCCTAGATCACCACCGCGTGAGCCTGAACCAGTGTCAGTTGATTTCTCTTTGGCAAGTGCAGAAAAATCAGCACCACCTTCAATTTCTTTAATGAGTGCTTTGGCTTCGTCTTCTGTTTTTACTAGAATATGTCGTGCTTTAAATTCATTAGGTGTATTTCCCACAACATTTTTATCGTAGTAAGCTTTCATAGCAGCTTCATCAATTTTAAATTCTTTTGCAATTGTAGCTAGATAATTTGCAGCAACATAACTATCAGTTAAGGCTTTTACACGAGCAGCAATATCGGGTGTTTTGTCAAATTGTGCTTTTATTGCTTCACTTAAAACTAATTGACGATTGATTAATGCCTCTGTTAATAATTTTTTCTGATCTGGGGTAATTTCTTTGTAATTTACTTTGCTTTGAGTTGCGGCAATTTCTAATTGGCTCTCGGTAATGGCGTCAGCATTCACTGTGGCTATCACTTTATCCTCTTCAGCCATCAATGCTGTGTTGGTAAGAAGTAAGCCAGAAAAAACGGCAGTATATAATAATTTTGCGGTAAGGTTTTTTGAAACGCTTGCTTTCATCAGTGTTTTTCCTTAATGGGATTGTGTTATTTATTATTCATGGTAAAGCAAAATATGATATTGCCTTTTTAAATCAGGGCAATACCTTCTTAAAAGGTTTGACTGTTACTGTGTCATAGACACCTGCTTCAATGTAGGGATCATTATCAGCCCAATCTTGGGCATCTTGTAGGGTATCAAACTCAGCAACTACTAATGAACCCGTAAATCCAGCTTCTCCAGGCTCGTTACTATCAATTGCAGGATGAGGGCCTGCAAGAACAAGACGGCCTTGATTTTTGAGTGTTTCCAGTCGAGCCAGATGTGCAGGTCGTGGATTCAGACGCTTGCTAAGAGTATTTTCAATATCGCTGGCTATAATG
>JAPHSW010000234.1 GCA_026196615.1 Gammaproteobacteria bacterium
GACTTTATCAGTTTGGAATGGAACCTAATTTTGAGGTTCAAAATTAATAGGTAAGCCACTGAATAAAAATGATAAAATCCTTAAAGACTTACCTATGAAGCTCAACTAACTTTTAAATTATCATGTATATTTTTTTATAAATACAAATAACCCTTCATATAGTATGTTTTAATGAGGTATTGCTAAACAATTGAACTAACAGGAAAACAAAAATAAGTGTTATCTTGTAGCAATCAAAATCAATAATTTAAAAGTTCAATTTCACCTTTCATATACAAGATCGCCTGGCCAGAAATAAAAACACGTTCACCAACTAGTTCACAAAAAATTTCTCCACCTCGCTGTGATACCTGTTTTGAATGGAATTGATATCGACCAAGTTGAACAGACCAATAGGGAACTAATTGTGTATAAGCTGAACCTGTAACAGGATCTTCATTAATACCATATTTAGGGGCAAAGAAACGACTTATAAAATCATATTTTGTCCCTTTTGCTGTAATAACAACACCTCTAAGATCTAACTTTTCAAGTAAAGAAAAATCTGGTTTTGCATTCAAAACACTTTGTTCATCGGGTAGAACTACAATGTAATCTTCTGCACACAAACATTCAATTGGTTGACATTGAAATGCGCTACATATTTGATCAGGAGTTTTACATTTGTTAGGTAGCTGAGCAGGAAAATCCAGTTGCAATCCATCTTTATTGTTATTAACTTTTAGTAAACCACTTTTTGATTCAAAAATAATTTCATTACTTTTATGCCCTAATAGATTAAAAATAACATAGGCACTAGCCAATGTAGCATGTCCACAAAGATTCACTTCGTTTAAGGGTGTAAACCAACGAATATGAAAACCTTTATCAGTGGCAACAAAAAAAGCCGTCTCTGATAGATTATTTTCAGCAGCAATGGATTGCATTAATTCATCTGACAACCAGAATTCAAGTGGACAAATAGCAGCAGGATTACCTTTAAAAACTTTATTTGCAAAGGCATCAACTTGATAAATTGGTAGCTTCATTACTCAACTTCTCCATCCAATTAAACTAAGTTTCTTGGTTTTCCCTCTTTAAAGGCAAGAATATTATCAGCCAATTGATCAACTAATCGTTGTCGTGACTGCTGACTGGCCCAGGCAATATGAGGAGTAATAATAAGATTATTTAGACCACAATTAAGCAGAGGATGATCAACGGCTGGTGGTTCTTCAGCTAACACATCCAAACCAGCTCCAGCTATTTGCTTTTTTTGCAATGCTGTTAATAAAGCCTCTTCGTCAACCAAAGGGCCACGTGCCGTATTGATTAACAGGGCATGTTCAGGCAATAAACTGAACTCATAAGAAGAAATTAACTGGAAATTATCTTCAGTTAATGGACAGTGTAAACTTAAGATATCTACCTGGGGTAATAAGTCATTCAATGAGAGCCGCCCTTCTCTCCGATCATTATTATCTCGTTTTGCAATTAAAACCTTCATATCAAAGGTTTTAGCAATTTTTGCAACTGCCTGTCCTAAATCACCATAGCCAATAATACCAATGGTTTTACCATTTAAATCTTGTGGAGGATAATTTAATAAACAAAAATAGGGACTTTGGGACCACATGCCCTGAACACAAGCCGCATTATTTTCTATTAAGCGTCCATTGAGAGACAAAATCAAACGGAAGACATGCTCTGGTACTGAATGAGTGGCATAATGAGTAATGTTACACACAGGAATTTGATATTTTTTTGCTGCATTTAGATCGACATTATTAGTCCCGGTTGCAGCGATACAAATCAATTTTATTTGTTTAGCATGGGATAATGTATCTTTGCCCAAAACAACTTTATTCGACACGACAATGTCAGCATTTGCTATTCTGGAATCAACCTCTTCTGGCTTTGTGTTTCCATAAAAAGTCCAATTGGGTAAACATTGTTCTAATTTGTCTAAATTCAGATCATTATTATTTAAGGAGTCTAAATCAAGTACAACACCCTTTTTAATATCATGAAAATAATCGTGTGTCATATGTGTTGAGTTTTCAGAGCTGAGTCTGTTCCAGATTAATTATTAATTTAAACGATTCCAGGCATCAAGCGCAGCAATTTTATACGCCTCTGCTAAAGTCGGATAATTAAAAACATTCTCAAGGAAATAGTCAAGTCCCCCATTGAGCACCAGAGCTGCCTGACCAATATGGATAAGTTCTGTCGCACCACGACCAATAATATGAACACCAAGCAGCTCATGACTTTCTAAGCTAAAAATAAGCTTGAGAATTCCATGCTCCAATCCCATTATTTGCCCGCGAGTTGTCTCACGTAAACGTGCAACTCCCACTTCGTATGGAATACTCTTCTTCGTCAATTCTTGTTCAGTCGCGCCCACCATACTCATTTCAGGCACAGCAAAAATACCAAAGGGAAAGTTTTCCAGTTTATTATTTATCTTCTGTCCAAAAGCATGACAGGCCACTTGACGTCCTTGTTCCATTGCAGTTGAGGCAAGACTAGGAAAACCAATAATATCACCAGCAGCATAAATATGAGGCTGACTTGATTGATAGCATTCATTCACCTGAATGATATGACGACTATCCTGCTCAACACCAGCGACATCAGGTTTAAGGCTCTTAGTACATCCAGAGCGTCCTGCTGCCACCAACACTACATCAGAATGTATTTGCTTACCACTTTTAAGCATCGTCCGTACCGAACCATCATCCTCACAGGTGATAGTATCAACCTGTTCACCCAGACGAACCACCATTCCCTGCTCACGAAATTGATGAATCAATTCATCAGTAAGATCTTTATCCATAAAGCCCAAAAGTGTGTCACGGCCATCAATTAGATTCACTTCAACATCCAGGGAACTATAGATAGATGCGTATTCAACCCCGATAACTCCAGCACCAATCACCGTCATAGAACGTGGCAATTCATCCATTTCCAGTATATTATCACTGTCAATGACTTTACCTGATTCAAAAGGATAGTTTTCAGGATGAACGGGGTAGGTTCCAGTTGCGATCATAAAGTAATCAGCCTGAATCTCGATCACTTTTCCTTTTTCATCTTCAACCTCAACATGATGCGCATCAGTAAATGTTGCCGTACCACTAAAAACCTGAATACCATTACGATTTAACTGATGAAGTATTACTTCTTCTTCACGTTTTATGGTGGTGTGAAGTCGTTGCTTAAGATCAGCCATGGTCAAATCATTTTTTAAACGATATCCCCTGCCATAAAAGCCTCGTTGGCTGTAACCACTGAGATAAAGCACTGCCTCTCGTAATGTTTTACTCGGCACTGTTCCTGTGTGAAGACAAACTCCACCGACATTAGCACGACGATCAACGATGGCAACTTTTTTTCCCAGTTTAGCCGCTTGAATCGCTGCTTTTTGACCCGCAGGTCCAGAACCAATAATTAAAAAATCAAAATTATGCATCAGCAACTCTCCTCATGAAGGAACAAATATGAGCAATGAATAAATGAGAAATAAAATACGCCATTAAACCATTTTTTTAAGCATCAGTTTTTTGATGTCACCAATTGCCTTAGTAGGATTGAGTTGCTTAGGACAAACGTCAACACAGTTCATAATACTGTGACAACGAAATAGTTTATAAGGGCCTTCTAAATCTTCCAGGCGTTCTTCAGTTGCTTGATCACGACTGTCAGCTAAAAATCGCCATGATTGGAGTAAAGCTGCTGGTCCCAGAAACTTATCAGGGTTCCACCAAAATGAGGGACAGGACGTTGAACAACATCCGCAAAGTATGCATTCATACAATCCATCAAGCTTATCACGTTGTTCAGGAGTTTGCTTAAGCTCAACATCAGGAATCGGATCTTTGACAATCAACCAGGGTTTAACAACACGATATTGGGTATAGAACTGAGTCATGTCTATAATCAAATCACGTATGATCGGCATACCAGGTAAAGGCCTAATGGTGATAGGTTCCTTTAAATTCTCAACTGCAGTCACACAGGCTAAACCATTTTTGCCATTAATGTTCATGCCATCTGAACCACATACACCCTCACCACAAGAATGACGAAATGACAGGCTTTCATCTTGTTCATTTTTTATTCTTAACAAGGCATCACGCAACATCGTACCGGGTTCAATATTTAATAACTCATAGTCCTTCATATAAGGCTCTGAATCAGTTTCAGGATTGAATCGATAGAGGGAAAAACGCATGGCAAAATCCTATTTTTGTATTAATTGAACAACACTTGTTTTCTAGATATTAGTTTAAAAAAGTTTTAGAACGATTTATTGCTAATAAACCCGGACCTTAGGCGGAAAGCTTTCAACAGTCATGGGTTTAGAACGCACAGGTTTAAAAGTTAATAAATTATTTTCCATAAAATAAAGACTGTGTTTCATCCAGTTTATGTCATCTCTTTCCTCATAATCCATTCGAGAATGTGCACCTCTGCTTTCCTTTCGAGCTAATGCACTAATTACCGTTGCTAAGCCAATTTCAACCAGGTTTTCTAGTTCAAGAGCTTCAATACGGGCTGTGTTAAACACATTTGAATAATCAGACATCTTGGCTTTTTTGAGTTTCTCTTTGATTTCTTTAACGGCATTTACACCTTTTTCAAGAACTTCTTCTGTTCTAAAGACACCACAATTTTCTTCCATAACCTGTTGTAGTTCAGCTTTTAATTCTGGCACGGTATAGGATTCTTCAGAATTATCAATTGGTTTATCCCAACGTTCAAGGCGTTCTAAAATAGAATCTGCACAACCTTCAGGTAAAGCTTTATGATGAGGATTCTCTTTAAGATAATCGATAATGTGATTACCTGCTGCACGTCCAAAAACAACAATATCCAATAATGAATTACCACCTAATCGATTAGCACCATGTACCGATGCACAAGCACATTCACCTGCCGCATAAAGACCGGGAATAACTTCTTCAGAACCGGTACCAACGGGTACTACAACTTGTCCATAACGATTGGTTGGAATGCCACCCATCGTATAATGAGCCGTAGGAAAAACAGGAATTGCTTCTTCAATTGGATCAACGCCCATAAAAGTGATACTGGTATCACGAATACCAGGGAGGCGTTTTTTTATTACTTCACTACCAAGGTGATCCAGTTTAAGCATGACATAATCTTTATTTGGGCCACAACCTCTTCCCTCTCTTATTTCAATCGCGATAGCACGACTCACCACATCTCTCGATGCCAGATCTTTAGCATGTGGAGCATAACGTTCCATAAAACGTTCACCTTCACAATTCACCAGATAGCCACCTTCACCACGAACACCTTCCGTAATAAGCATCCCTTTTCCAGCAATGCCTGTTGGATGAAATTGAAAAAACTCCATATCCTGTAGGGGAATTTCCGCTCTAAGTGCCATTGCCATACCGTCGCCCGTATTAATACTGGCATTCGTATTAGTTCTAAATAATTGTCCTGCACCACCAGTTGCAACTAAAATCGTTTTAGCTTCAATGATGAGCTTTTCATTCGTTTCTATATCAACCGCTATCGCTCCAAGGATCATACCTTGTTCATCTTTAATAAAATCAATAGCAAAAAACTCATCAAAGAAATGAGTTTTAGCTTTAATATTTTGCTGATACAGTGAATGCAGCATTGCATGTCCAGTACGATCCGCAGCCGCACACGTTCTTGCCGCTTGATCACCACCAAAATTTTGACTTTGACCACCAAATGGACGTTGATAGATAGACCCGTTTTCTAAACGTGAAAATGGTACACCATAATGTTCCAATTCAATAACAGTCTCAGGTGCAGCACGACACATATATTCGATAGCATCCTGATCGCCAAGATAATCACTGCCCTTTACCGTATCATACATATGCCAGTGCCAATGATCTGGGCTTACATTTCCTAATGCTGCATTCATACCACCCTGAGCAGCAACAGTATGAGAACGCGTTGGAAAAACTTTTGAAATAACGGCAACAGTTGCATCAGCCAAAGATAATTGCAATGATGCCCGTAAACCTGCACCACCTGCACCAATGACCAAAGTATCAAATTTTCTTGTAGCAATATTCATATTAAATCTCTTATATAAGTCTTTTATTCAATTAGTATCTATAGCTATTCAGCTCTATCAAACATTAAACGACAGTGAAAATAATATACGTAACATCTCAAGGCTTGATGCAATCAAAAAGAAACCTATACAGGTGAGAGTAAATAATCGTAAAGCATCATTGGGGATATAGTCCAGGATAACATCTCGCATTCCAATCCATGCGTGAATAACCAGTTGAATCAAAAACAAACCCGTTGCAATATTCATCAGAGGTTGTGAAAACCAGTTCAGCCATATTGGGTATGTCACCTGATCGGTACTTAGAAAAAGCCATATAAAGAAAATGATATAGCAGGCCATAAAAACAGCGGAAACACGTTGTAAAAACCAAGCCTGCAACCCTTTTGCTTGATAAGTCATATAAAAATTCTCTATTAAAAATTATAGATAAAAAAGGATGAAAGATATTATAAAAATCACAAAGCCCGACACCATAACAAAAAGAGCACTTTTTTGAGCCCA
>JAPHSW010000221.1 GCA_026196615.1 Gammaproteobacteria bacterium
TAAAGACTATGAGCACCGTAAACAATGGATTCAAGAGCGTCTAAAACTCCTCAGTGAGACTTTTGCTGTCGAAGTGTGTGCCTATGCCATTATGTCCAACCATGTCCATACCGTGCTTAGATTACAACCTGTACAGGCTGAAGCCTGGAGTGAAGAGCAAGTCATCAATCGCTGGCAACAACTGTTTTCATTACCGGTATTGATTGAACGTTATCAGAGAGGGCAGTGTGATACTCCCGCCCAACAACAGCAAGCCAAACAAGTGATTGCCCAATGGCGTGAGCGGTTATCTGATTTAAGCTGGTTTATGCGTTGTCTGAATGAGCCTATTGCCCGACAGGCTAATCATGAAGATAAGTGCACAGGCCGCTTCTGGGAAGGGCGTTTCAAAAGTCAGGCGCTACTGAATGAACAGGCTGTACTGGCCTGTATGGCTTATGTTGACTTGAATCCTATTAGAGCTAATTTATGCCAGTCACTTGAAGACTCTGAATTTACCTCAATAATGCAACGCATTGAACAGATAAAACAACAATCCAAACAAACGACTGTCAAACTAACTGAGTTTATTGGAAACAAAGAGCAGGGGACAGGTATACCATTCTCATTAACCGATTATCTGGAACTGACGGATTGGACAGGACGATGTATACACCCCAAAAAGAAAGGCTTTATTCCCCCAAACACTCCTAAAATCTTACATCAACTTGGATTAGATGAAGCTAATTGGTTGGAAACAGTGACCAGTTTTAAATCAAAATTTCATTCCTTTGTTGGTTCAGAGCAACAACTAAAAACGACTTGCGAACAATATCAAAAGCAATGGACAAAGGGCATATCATTGTGTCGGCGTTTGTTTGCTTCCATTGACCCCATTCCAGCCTGATAAATCAAACGATTCAAACATAATGCAGTTAAGCTCTAAAATATATCCTTCCTGAGATTCTATATTTACTCTGAGTGGAATTAATTGTTTCTTTTTCTATAAAAATCATAGAATTTATTTTTACATTAACTGAAATAGATCTTTTATAGGAAATTGAGATTTAATATGATGTTTAATAGATGGATGTCTCTTTTGATTTGTGTGTCTAGGTAAAATTTTGAGATAGTAACAACTCCATTTTTTTACAGTTCAATTGTTAGTCAAAAAATGGATATTCTGAAATAGTTTGTCAACAAGTGAACGTTAGCTAGCAAAAGTTGGACATGTATGCACTTTATTTGATAATATTAGAAATCAATTATATAAAACAAGGATGTTTATGAAAAAATTAACTGTACTACTTCTACTCGTTTTTTCTTTGTTTTCCGTAACACAAAGTTTTTCTGACAGATTAGTTTTATCAAGCAAGCTTGAAATGGATTACCCTAGTCCAGTATTAATTTCCCATACAGAAGATACTTTAATAATAAAGTATGAAAATTGGTCATTTTTACATAACATAGTCAATCCCCAAAAAATTTATCACACAATTGATCTCACAGGCCTTGAGAAAGATTATATATTGTCAATTTTTCAACAAAAAACGAACTCTAGTTTTCCTGAATGGTTAAATGCTTTATCAAGAGAACAAGCTAAAGAGTTTGGTGTTACATCTTCTAATGTTCTAAGAAAAAAGATTAATTTGTCAGAAATTGTTGGAGTCTATGATAAAAAAAGAAGTAGTGGCTACCTTTATGTTTTTGATGAAACAAAAATTCATCATTTTGTTATTTATGGAAGTGAGGAAAAATATAACCTTCTAATAACTTATATCAAGGAAAGATAAAATGGATTTAAATGATCGAGAAAATCTCAAGATTTTTTTAGTTACGTTATTTGGAAATCAAGCAAATAACTGGCCAATGTCAGAGAAAATGTTTAACCTTACATTCAAATTAGTGAGTGAATCTTCTGCATGTTCAACAGCAATGGCATTTATACCTAAACCAATACCCTATGGTCAAACACCGTTTAAATGGCTAGCTAAAGAGATTCGAAGTAAATTTATAAAAAGACTAAAAAATAATAAAGACCATTATGTTATTTGTCTTAAAGCAGCAGCTTATAGAATGGTAGGAAAGTTTCAAATGGCATCTCAGGGTGTTTAAATTATGAGATAACTAAGGTGTGGTTTATCATAGGTACTTAATATATTTTAAATATGGGGCTTATATTTATGAAAATGTGCTCTGAAAAATTACTAATGCAAATAATATGACACCCATATTCTTAACCATATAAAATAAAGCCAATAAATGGGTGTCCTGAAATAGTTGCTATAAGGTGTTTCATTTTAAATCAGTAAGTTAGTTAATTTTTTAATGGATTATGTTTAGTGATGTATAGGATAAAAAAGGCATTTTATTTATTTTTATCATTAGTTGTTATATTAATATCTTGGATATTTATTGGTTCAATTGATAATAATGATTACGATGATCAGGGATTATTAGATAAAATTATTAATGTTCCTGAGAATAAAAATGGTTTTAAAGAAGTTTCGTATACTCAAAATAAAGATTTCAATTTATTTTTAGGAGATGAAACAAAAGAAAAGTTAAAAACTCATATTTATCATCAAAAATGGGATGATGAATTTGTATATCATATTATTTCTGAAAATGATAAGCATATTAAAAATGTCATATCATCAACTAAGTACAATTTATTTCAATTTCAAGAAGTAATGAGTATTGAAGATATACCAAGTTATCAGCCTATCATGTGGATTCATCGGTTTGTGATATTAAAATCAATGTATGAAGCCAAAGCTGGGCGTTTCCATGATGCTATTAATCTCATTGAATCAGCAATGATATTTTCACAACAGGTAAAAACAGAGTCAAATAACCAACTTATTTCGCATATGATTGGTTTAGTTATGCAATATGAATCATTATTGTGGATACATCACTTAGCTGTAGATTATGAATTAAATGAAAATCAATATACAAGTTTATTAAATATATTTAATGATATTCCACCATATAATGAAGATTCGTTTGCTGAGGTATTTTCAGGTGAATATGCTTTTGTTGATAATTTAATTGATGAAATTATTGAAAGACCATTTACCCAACGATGGAATGATTATTGGGATAATAAAGATTGGTGGAATGCTGATATAGAAAATGATTATGATATGGAAAAAGAAGGATTACCTGAACAAGTTTTTAGTTTTCTTCAAATGCTTTTTCCCCGTTATTATGTACATAAAAATAGCATATTGAATGAAGGGGCTTATTTTTACACAAATCTTGCTAATCAGGCGGAAAATTATTGTGATAAAATTCTTTTGGGAGGAAATGAACAAAATTATGAGTTAAGTTTGTATGATATTGTAAAGCCAAATTCTATGTTAGAACAATGGAAAAACTCAGCTCCTTTGTTTAAAGGTTATTATATTAGACGTTGTTTTGGTCATGCCTACATTGAAAGTGTAAAGACAATTGTTGCACTAAAAAAATATGAACTTAGAATAGGTAAACTCCCTTCTGAAATTGTAGAACTTGTTCCTGATTATTTGAGAAAAAATCCAGTTGATCCATTTAATGGGAAGTCTCTTAAGTATTCAAAAGAAAATATGTGGGTATATTCAGTTGGGGATAATTTTAATGATGATAGTGGAGCAATAGAAGCATACTATATAAGACGATGTGAAGATGATAAGTATTGCTCAAAAAATCCAACATTTCCAATTATTCCAAATCCTACAGCATATCCTGTTACTTATTAAATATGTTGTAAATAAATTACAATAGTAACAATACACCCATATATTGAACTGCTTATTTGACAACCAAATAGAAATAGTTTGAAATAGTTTTTTAGTCCTTGTGACTCCAAAAATGAACGTAATGTGTATAAACATGGAAATAAAAAATACTCGAATTTATAACAGACAATAAAGATCTATTAGGCATGTTAATAAGTGTCAGAGACCAATTGTTTAAAATAGATTAATAGGAATAGAAGAAGGTGAAGTCTTACGTTTTGACTTATACGAAAACACCTAAAACAAGAAGATAAACCTAAGCCTATGACCCAAATGGAAATGTCGATATATTCGACATAGAATAAAATTATGTTTTCACGTCGACAGCAGATCATAGAATATATTGAAAAGGGCAGTATTCCTCAAGATAAAATCCGTGAGGCCCTTGTCACAGTTAAAGTCACTCCAGGTAACCAGGATTGGAAGCACTTTATAGACTCCATTCTGTTATGGTTTGGAGGCCTGGCACTGTCCTTTTCTATGCTGTTTTTTATTGCTTATAACTGGAATGAGATCGGCCGGTTTGCCAAATTTGCGATGGTTGAGAGTGTGATGATTCTTGCGATTATCGCTTACTGGCGCCTGGGTTCAAACAGCATGACGGGAAAGGTTTCATTAGTTTCCGCAACCCTGTTCCTCGGCGTTTTACTGGGGTTATACGGCCAAACTTATCAAACTGGTGCCGATCCCTGGCAATTATTTTTTTATTGGGCCATATTCATGTTGCCCTGGGCCTTGGTCGGTCGCTTTGCGGCTCTTTGGATAATCTGGATTATCCTTCTCAATATTTCCATCGTCCTGTATTACTCTGTCTTTAGCGGCCTATTTGGTTTTGTGTTTAATTCAGAAATGAAACTACTCTGGCTGCTCTTTATATTCAATACATTTGTGCTAATCGTATGGGAATTACTGAGTATGAAATGGCACTGGCTTGATAAGGCTTGGGCTATTCGCTTGCTTGCTGTTGCCAGTGGCCTCTGTGTTACAACACTTGTTCTGGAATCTATCTTTAGCTCTGCAGGCTTCAGTAGTCTTTCTGCCTTGGTATGGGGTCTGTGGATGGCTGCCCTGTTTTATACCTATCGTATATTGAAACATGATCTTTTTATGCTGGCGGGTTTTTGTTTTTCTGGCATTGTTGTACTGGTTTCATTTCTTGGCAATCAGATGTTGCAACAGGGTGATGCGAGCGCATTTTTGATACTGGCACTGATTGTAATTGGTTTAGGTGCAGGTTCAGCAATCTGGCTCAGAAATATTCACAGGGAGTGGCAATCATGAGTCGTCAGGCAGAGCAGTTGTGGTCGCTATTAAAGGACGCCAATCTGGTAAAAGGTGAAATACCTGAAACGCCAACAATAGATTCACCCTGGTATGTGAAGGTTATACTGGCTTTTTCCGGCTGGCTGGCGGCAGTATTTCTGCTTGGCTTTATTGCTGTTGGTCTGACTGTGATTATCGAAAATAGTGGTGCTTCAATTATTGTTGGCGGCCTAATGGTTGCGGCTGCGTATAAGTTACTACAACAACCTAAAAACGAGTTTTTCGAACATCTCGCACTGGCTGCCAGCCTTGCAGGTCAGTGCTTATTTATATGGGGTGTTTTTGAAAGCGTGAGAAATCATCAGACAATCTGGTTTACAGTTGCGGTGATACAGCTACCTCTGGCTATCTTTATGCCTAATTATGTACACCGGGTTTTCTCAGCTTTTTTCGCTGCATTTTCTTTTTCTATGGGACTAGCAGAAATTGGTATACCTTATATATTTAGTGGCCTGATGTTGATGCTGGTGTCCTGGGTCTGGCTCAATGAATTCAAATACTCTCAACATATTAAAAAATTGCAAGCTATCGGATATGGGTTGGTATTGGCACTCATACAAATAAAAGGCTCCGCCCTGTTTAGCCATGGAGGAATTGGCTGGTACTCTAGCAGGCAGCAGAGTGAATTCAGTATTCAACCATGGATGGGCGAAGTGCTGGCAGGCGTGGCATTGGTTTATGTGGTTTTGCGTTTATTGCAGCGCCAGAAACATCACCTGTCTGATCGCCTTTCAATAATTATCATAGTTGCCAGCATAATTGCCAGCATTGTGTTATCGCTGGTATCTATGGAAGCCAATGGCATTACCGTTGGGTTGGTTATTATAATACTGGGTTTTGCAGCGAGTAACCGAATATTACTTGGCCTGGGTGTCGCTTCATTATTATTTTATATTTCGTCATATTATTACTTGCTTGATTATACGCTGCTCGAAAAATCACAAACACTGTTCTTTATCGGGCTGGCATTATTAATAATTCGCTGGATTCTGTTGCGTATAACTAAAAACAGCGAGGAAACAGATAATGGATAGCAAAATTGCACTGGCTGCACTTATCCTGATACTGGTGCTGGTTAACTGGTCAATTGCCGGCAAGGAAAAACATCTTGCTGAAGGTTCCATTGTTTACCTGGAGCTGGCACCTGTTGATCCCCGTTCCCTAATACAGGGTGATTACATGGCATTACGTTTTCGTGATGCCAATAAAATATACAGTGCCTTACCAAAAAAAGATAAGCAGGGTAGACGCTGGCGTTCTGATGTTGATGCAAGCGATGGTTATGCAGTTTTTAAGTTAGATGAAAAAGGTATTGGTTCATTCAAGTCTATTTATGATGAACAAACATTGGCCGAAGATGAAATCTTAATGCGCTATCGAGTACGTAATGGAAAGATAAAACTCGCCAGTAATGCATTTTTTTTCCAGGAAGGACTGGCGGAAATTTACCAGCCTGCACGCTATGGTCAATTTCGTGTAGATTCACACGGTGAATTATTACTGGTTGCTATGTGTGACAAGGAATTAAAATTACTGGAATAGTAAGATTGGTGGGGTCAGGATATTCCAAGTGTAAGGTGTGACAAGCAAGACACCCATAAAAATTTACTCTATATGAAAAGCAATTGTCAATGTATCTAAGGAGTCCATATTTAGCTTGCCTGGATTGCAATAAAAGAGTGGTCTAGAATAGAGAATGACAGAAGAAATTATACATGAAATATTTCTATGTATTAAGATAGTTAGGATAAAAATTTGAGCAAGGAGATGTCTTATGAGTGGTACTGAAGTTGCTGCAACAGCAGTCACCAACAATGTAAAAGGGGGGATCGATCTTGCTTTAGCATTACTCGATTGGCCTTTTCTTCTTTTTGTAGGTATTGGAATTTTTATATGGTTTTTCCGTGATAATGTTTCGGCGCTATTAGGAAGAGGTGATATTCAAATTAGCTGGGGTGAAA
>JAPHSW010000189.1 GCA_026196615.1 Gammaproteobacteria bacterium
AAGTGTCTCTGTTTCCGAAAAAGCAGGTAGTTTGCTGAAAGAGATTGTACCAAGCATTTCTAAAACAGCGGATTTAGTTCAAGAAATTACGGCTGCCAGCGAAGAACAATCAACTGGTATTAATGAAATCAATGGCGCTATGACACAATTAGATACAGTCACTCAAAATAATGCAGCACTATCTGAAGAACTCGCATCAACAGCTGAAGAAATGAATTCTCAAGCCATGTCTTTAGAGGATATGATGGGCTTTTTCACCATTGATGGTTCTACCACATCTGCAAGACTACAAAGTAGACCTCCTATGCAAAATAGAGCAACCCCTCAGACTAAACAAAGACCTGTTCAAACAACCAATAATGATGCTCTGAATTTTGAAGATAATACTGATATTCCCGATGATTTTGAACGTTTTTAAAAGTCTTTTCCTTTAGGATTATAAATATGCTCATTATTGGTAATACAACTACATGCCAAATAATGAGTTGGAACAAAGAATTTATCCATATTAAATATATGGTTTAGAGGAACTCTAAAATGTCACTTGAAGAAATTGTCAATGAACTAGCTGTGACAGAACAGGATCAACATCTTACTTTTGACTTGTCTGATGAAGAACTGGCCGTACCAGTCATGAACATTCGAGAAATCATTCGTTATGGCAAACTCACTAAAATGCCTATGGTACCCAACTTTATTGAAGGCGTTATTAATTTACGTGGCAATGTGGTTCCTGTCATTAATCTGGCATCTAAATTTGCTTTAGAGACAAAAAATACTGATAAACGTACTTGTATCATTATTATGGAAGTTAGTATCGACGATGAATCTGTTGTTATGGGAATTGTAGTTGATAAAGTTTTGCAGGTCATTGAAATACCCGATGATGATATTGAACCAACTCCTTCACTTGGAGCTAAAATACAAACCAATTTCATTAAAGGAATGGCTAAAAAAGATGATGGGTTTACTATCATTCTTGATATCAGTCAGGTACTTTCAGCGGAAGAAGTTGCCATAGTTAGCGATATGCATAAAAGTTTAGATTCTGATGAGCGATAAATTATAGTTTGATTGCAATAAGTTGAAGATTATGAAAACTCTGCTAACCTAATAAAAGAATCCAACAATAAAATGAATACCATATCCGCCTTTAAATGGAGACACTTTGAAATGAAAATAGCCCTTCTAAATATCAGGATATTTATTTCCTAAAGAGTAATTTTATTTATTAGCATCATAAAATTTTTTATAACCAGGTTATGCAAATTAACTAAAAGTTTGCGCCAGAAACTATCGTGATATTAAGATAATTTTTGGTTTTATATATTGGAGAATGAATGTGTTTAAGAATATGAAAGTATCAAGCATGTTAATATTGGGGTTTGGGGCGGTGCTAACAATAACCATAATAATTTCAACTGTTTCATATAATGGTCTGGGCACAGCCATTGATGGATTCAAAGATTATCGTGCTCTAGCAAAAGACACCAATTTATCAGGACGTGTTCAGGCAAATATGTTGCTAGTACGCTTGTATGTGAAAGATTTTTTTAAAACCGGCTCTCCCGAAAGTGTTAAAAAATATCAGGCACGTATGGCAACCTCAAAAGAATTAGTTCTGGAAGCCAAAAAAGAGATCCAAGATCCAGCCAGAGCTAAAAATGTTAAATTAATTGTAGACTCAGTTGACGACTATGATAATTACTTTCAAGAAGTGATTAAATTTAAAACACAGAGAGATAATTTAGTCAAAAAAGGAATGGACCCTAACGGTCTAAAAATGAGAAAGAATCTCACTGAAATAATGAAAACAGCCTATAAGGATAATGACCCTGATGCAGCTTATTATTCTGGTCGTATACAGGAACATGTTTTATTAGCTCGATTATTTGCAGCCAAATTTTTAGCTGATAATGAACAAAATGATGCAGAACGTTTTTATAAAGAAATTGGAGAGGAAATTGATCACCTGGCTAAAACTCTTGATGATGGATTACAAAATCCTGAACGCAGGCGTTTATTTAAGGAATTTTTAGAAGCCAGAAAAGTATATAATGAGAAATTTGAAGCGGTTCATGCCTTAATCATTAAGCGTAATGACATTATTAAAAATCAACTCGATCGAATTGGACCAATGATTGCTACTGCAGCAGAGGATGTTAAATTATCAGTAAAAAAAGATCAGGATATTCTTGGCCCAGAAGTTCAAAAGCATAATGAAAAAACATCAACTATCGTCATCATTTCATCCATTTCAGGTGTAATTCTTGCTATTTTTCTCATTTGGGGAATTATCATTTTAATCAAACGTCCTTTAGGTGAAGAACCTGCAATTTTACAAGGTATTGCGCAACGAATAGCCAAAGGTGATTTAAATATTAAATTTGAAACCGGAAATAAAAAACCAACTGGTGTCTTTGCCGAAATGATAGAAATGTCAGATCATTTGAAAGAAATTGTTGTTAACGTCAAAAATGCGGCAAGCAATATTTCTCAAGGCTCATCTCAATTAAGCGAAAGTGTGCAAAACCTTTCCAGTGGTGCGTCTGAGCAGGCTGCTAGTGTAGAAGAAACATCAAGTGCCCTGGAAGAAATGAGTGCCAATGTCAATCAAAATGCTGACAATGCTAAACAAACAGAAAAGATGGCTGAATCTGCAGCACAACAAGCTGGAGAAGGTGGAGAAGCCGTCGATCAAACTGTTGATGCAATGAAAGAAATTGCAGATAAAATTAATATTATTGAAGACATTGCTTATGAAACAAAAATTCTGGCACTGAATGCAGCCATTGAAGCCGCACGTGCTGGTGAGCATGGTCGAGGTTTTGCCGTAGTTGCTGCTGAGGTAAGAAAGCTTGCAGGCAATAGTGAAACTGCAGCTAATGAAATCAGTGATTTGGCTAAATCAAGTGTCTCTGTTTCCGAAAAAGCAGGTAGTTTGCTGAAAGAGATTGTACCAAGCATTTCTAAAACAGCG
>JAPHSW010000241.1 GCA_026196615.1 Gammaproteobacteria bacterium
TAGGCTTTGCTGTGGACGCTTCGAGCCCATCCATGGGACGCTTATCCTCGGCGTCCTGCCTCGAAATACCACTGCAAAGCCTACTCTACCTCACCACCTTCTTAACGACATCAGGCTTCTCACTGGAAGTAAAAAATCAAAAACAAAGAATAAAGCCAAATGCTTTTTCTTATCTTGTGATGTTGCTTTCTTCTTATAGTGAGAAATGTGATGTGGTAAGGAAGGTTGGATGAACTGGTTGGCCTTTCAGGGGCTTTTCGAGCCATGGATGGCGAGGGTGAGCGTCCCATGGATGGGCTCGAAGCGCCCCCAGAAAGGCCAACCAGTTCATCCAATTTTCCGTTTTGAGCACCATATTTCGAACGCCCTACTTAATTCTTAGCTTCAGGAGCCTACTTTTGGTACAAGTTACTAACTAGATAGTTTTTCTGAAAGTATCACAAGCCTGCTATTTTATCACTAGATGAATAAACATTTTGTTTGTCACTCAATATCAAATCACTTGATAAGCCAGGAAATGCACTAATGACTGACATGAGAACTGCTGCAACATAAGGGAGTGATTGTACTAACAAAACAATAAACCACAGCAACAGATCCAGATCGTTTAAGGCAAAAACAAAATAAATTGTAACAGCTGCAATCCAAAGAAGTGCCATAATGAATGTTTCTTCCAATGCTGCACCAATAGCCTGAAATAATGCAACCGATTTTTCCATCTTTGGGGTTCGTAAAAAAGGACGTCCTGTTGTAAATAAACCCAGCCACATTGCTTTTGCTATAGTATGAGACAGAGCTAAGCCTGATATTGCCGCTGCAATAGTCTGACGTAATGTGACCACAATATTGACACCACGATATAGATAGAACAGCTTCAGAATTTTAAATACAAATAATGTCAGGGGTAAAATTGAAAAGATGACCAATGGAGGAGCGATCTTTTCTGGAGCGACGACCATTGCCAGAGTCCAAAGTAATGCTGTCAGATTAAATACTAAGTTAATACCATCAGCCAGCCAGGGCAACCAACCTGCAATAAAATGATATCGTTGTCCTGATGATAATTGACTCTTTGATTGACCTGATAATTTTTCCCAATGATGGCGCATAATCTGCATTGCGCCATAAGCCCAACGAAATCGTTGATTTTTATAATCTACAAAAGTATCAGGCATCAAACCTTTACCATAACTTTTTGGGCTATAAACGGCTTCATGTCCAGCTGAAAAAATCATTAAACCAAGCTCTGCATCTTCAGTGATTGTATTTTCACTCCAGCCTCCAACTTCTTCCAAAACAGTTTTTCTGACCATTGTCATCGTGCCATGCTGAATAATGGCATTTCGTTCGTTGCGTGTGACCATGCCAATATAAAAGAAACCTCGGTATTCAGAAAAGCACATTGCTTTAAATGCATTTTCCTGTAAATCGCGATAGTCTTGGGGAGATTGAACGATAGCGACTTCAGAGCGGGAAAATTGGGGAACTAGATCTTTGAGCCAATTGGGTGTGACACAATAATCACTGTCAATAACAGCAATAACACTGGCCTGTTTTGTCGTTTGTTCTAAGGCAAAGTTCAGTGCGCCAGACTTAAATCCTGATAGGGGAGCCTTATGATAGAATTTAAACCGATCACCCAATTGTTTACAATGTGCTTCAACAGGTTGCCAAATCAGAGGATCTTTTGTGTTGTTATCAATAACAATGACTTCAAAGTTTTCATAATCCAGCTTTGACAGTGCATTGAGTGTTTCAATCATCATATCAGGAGGCTCGTTATACGCTGGTACGTGTATTGACACAAAAGGGCGTTCTTGTTCATCAATACCTAGAGATGTTAATTCACGTCGTCTTTCTTTGACCCAAAGTGTTTCAGCCCATTCATGTGCTTCAATCAATAAAACAATGGCAACGCCCACCATTCCAAATACCAGTACAATACCTACTAAAACAGTGGATAAAGTCATATATTGATCCACATAATCATAAATTATCCACACAATGACGGTGGCGAGAATAAAAGCAATAAAAGCAAGAAAGCTTCGTCCTGAATTATTTAATGTTTTTGCATCTATAGACAGCATCATAAAAAAGATGATGGCAAATAAGACTGAAAGACCTGCCAGAAAATCCCATTGTGGTATTTCAATGATAGGTTTTGTGAATTCAAATTTAGGTTGGCGCTCTACATCATAAACCCCCCAATAGGCACCGATAGAACCTTCAATTTCACGCTTCCAGGGCTGATCAAAAGCTTCCATCAGATAATATATATAATTATTTTTTTCGGCATTATGTAAGAATCGACGTAAAAAAGTGGCTTCATTGGCTTCTGATGCGACTGCCTCTTTTTGAGTTCGTCCATGACTTGGCCAGCCTACTTCGGTGATCACTATTGGTTTTTCTGGATATAATTTTTTAAGATGTTCCATGCGGTTTTCAATATGTCCCACGGCATTATCCAAAGAAATACCTTCCCAGAATGGCAGCATATGAACAGCAATATAATCAACGTTTTTGATTAACTCAGGATATTTGACCCAGATATGCCAGGGCTCAGCAGTACTTACGGGCATACCAACTTCTGCTCGGACATGCTTTAAATGAGCAATCAATTGTTGAACAGAAAGATCTTCACGTAATAAAACCTCATTGCCTACTAATACACGAACGACATTACGTCGATTTTTGTCGGCAATATGAATTAACGCTTCAATTTCCAGTGAATTTTTCTCTTGATCTCTATCTAGCCAGCCACCTAAAGCAACATTTAAATCATATTTGCGTGCTAATTTTGGAACTGCAGCTAAAGTTGAATGGACACTATAAGTACGAACCGCATGAGTTTTGCCTGACAACAGTGCTAAGTCAGAATTAATTTCTTCTTCTGTGGGGTAGCGATCCTGGGCAGGATCATGTTCGGCATGCAAAGGTGAAAATGAAAAACCCTGAATGGTATCCGGCCATGGTGGCTCCATTTCAGGTCGATTGGCCAGCGCCCATAGACTGATAGTTAATACTGTAATAACCAGTGATATGATAATATTTGATAATCTCATCGTATAAACATCCATTAAATTTGATGGAGCGCGGATTTTATCATCACCATTAATGATATTCGGGATATAACTCGCAAAAATAAAAGTTTTATCAATAAACTCTGGTAAATCCATTATTAACAACATGAGATTTATGTATTGAATAAATTCTATAACAATCAGTTTTTCCTTGAAGTTTCATCAAAATTCAGTTACTTTCAACCTGCTAGGGGTCCTCATATTCGTGTTTGAGTGAGGCGAGAAACACCCTTTGAACCTGATCCGGTTCACACCGGCGTAGGAAAGCGCTTTAATCTGTGTTGATGCATTTAATCAGGTGCACATCCAACGATGATTAGTCTTCATACGCCTGCTTTGTTTGATAGTTATTCTTTAAATAGTAAGGACCAGTATGAGCGCAATTCCAGAAGATTTTATCCGCCAGACCAGCCAATTATCCGAAGACGTTACTCGTCCATTTACAGGATCGAAAAAAATCTATGTGCAGGGCAGCCGACCTGATATTCAGGTTCCCATGCGAGAAATTATCCAGGATGATACTCAAACGAGTGATGGCGTTGAAACTAATCCTCCCATTCCTGTTTATGATACCTCTGGAATTTACACCGATCCTGAAGCTCAAATTGATTTACTTAAAGGATTACCAGCTCTGCGTGATAACTGGATTATTGAGCGTGAAGATACAGAACAACTGAGTGGTCCGAGCTCAGAATATGGAAGTCAGCGCCAAAATGACCCTCAATTAGCTAACTTACGATTCGAACATATTCGTGCACCTCGTAAAGCCATAAGTGGAAAAAATGTTTCACAAATGCACTATGCTCGTCAGGGCATCATTACTCCTGAAATGGAATATGTTGCCATTCGTGAAAATACCAAATTACAGGAAATGCGTGATGCAGGCTTTATGAGACAGCATCCACAGCATGCCGGTGAAGATTTTGGAGCAAGTATCCCTAATGAAGTGACACCAGAATTTGTCCGTGATGAAATTGCCAAAGGGCGGGCGATTATTCCTGCTAACATTAACCACCCTGAAATTGAGCCGATGATTATTGGCCGCAATTTTCTGGTTAAAGTGAATACTAATATTGGTAATTCAGCAGTGACCTCATCCATCACTGAAGAAGTTGAGAAAATGGTCTGGTCAACCCGATGGGGTGGTGATACTTTGATGGATCTGTCAACGGGTAAAAACATTCATGAAACTCGTGAGTGGATTATCCGTAATTCACCTGTACCTATTGGTACTGTACCAATCTATCAGGCTTTGGAAAAAGTGAATGGAAAGGCAGAAGACCTGACCTGGGAAATTTTTAAAGATACCTTAATTGAGCAAGCTGAGCAGGGAGTGGATTACTTTACTATTCACGCTGGAATTCGTTTACAGCATGTGCCTCTGACTGCTAAACGTTTAACCGGCATTGTTTCTCGTGGTGGTTCTATCATGGCAAAATGGTGTCTTGCACATCACACAGAAAGCTTCTTGTACACGCATTTTGAAGATATTTGTGAAATTATGAAAGCTTATGATGTGGCTTTCTCTTTGGGTGATGGCCTACGTCCAGGTTCTATTGCTGATGCAAATGATGAAGCACAATTAGGGGAATTAAGAACGCTTGGAGAGCTGACTCAAATTGCCTGGAAGCATGACATTCAAACTATGATTGAAGGACCGGGTCACGTGCCTATGCATATGATCAAAGAAAATATGGAAATTCAGCTGGAATCTTGTAATGAAGCACCTTTTTACACACTAGGGCCATTGACCACAGATATTGCTCCGGGTTATGACCACATTACTTCTGCGATTGGTGCCGCACAAATTGGTTGGTATGGTACTGCTATGCTCTGTTACGTAACACCTAAGGAACACTTAGGTTTACCTAATAAAGCCGACGTGCGTGATGGTATTATCACATACAAACTAGCTGCACATGCAGCTGATTTGGCAAAAGGAATTCCTGGAGCACAAGTGCGTGATAATGCTATGTCTAAAGCACGTTTTGAATTTCGCTGGGAAGATCAATTTAATCTTGGCCTGGATCCAGAGAGAGCAAGAGAATATCATGATGAGACGATGCCAAAACAGGCTCATAAAGTGGCTCATTTCTGCTCAATGTGTGGCCCTAACTTTTGTTCAATGAAGATTTCTCAGGATGTGCGAGATTACGCTGCTGAACATGGGATTGCTGATATTAAAGTAGCGATTGAAGAAGGCATGGCAGAAAAATCTGCTCAGTTTAAAGAAACAGGTAGTCAGATTTATAACAAATCTTGATAATTACCCTTTTCTTATCTTAAAACGCCTCTATCTCTAGTAAAGAAGAGCTAGAGGCGTTCTCTTCTTTATATCTTGTAGTACGACCTCAATTATCACTTTTTTAATTCTGAACATTAATACTGAGTTTTGACGACTATGCTAAACACCTTATTTGATTGGTTTGATAGTATCCAACAATTTTTTGTACGCCTCATTAAGCTTTATCATGTCCAGAATATGAAAGATAAGGGCATAATTTGGTCTATTGGCTTATTAATTGTGACTTTATTTGTGTTCTGGCTGATCTTAGGATTTTTGTGGAGTCGAGAGCCAGAACTTTTTGATGTTAGAGAACAAACTCAGTTGTTGGTTAATGAACTCAATGAAAAATCGGCAAAGAAATATCAGGTCGTGATTGGTGCAACAACAACTACTACAGTGATTAATGTGAGTAAAACTTTGCTGAATAAGCCGGGGGGCTATTTAAGTAATGATGTTATGCCACCGGGAATATTTCTTGATAATATCCCCAACTGGGAATATGGAGTGCTCGTTCAAATTCGAGATATGGCAAGAGTACTCAGAAATGATTTCAGTATGTCTCAATCAACATCTACTGAAGATAAAGATCTGAATCTTGCAGAACCTTCATTCAATAATGATGCGAATAAATGGCTCTGGCCTGCATCAGAAGGCAAGTATCAAGAAGGAATTGATTATCTCTATGGCTATTTAGAGCGTTTGATTGACACAGAAAAACCAAATGCCCAGTTTTTTGCTCGTGCTGACAATCTGGTTGATTGGTTGCAGGTTGTAGAAAAACGTCTTGGCAGTTTATCGCAGAGACTAAGTGCCAGTGTTGGGCAAGAAAGGATTAATACTGATCTTGCTGGAGATGCTCAGGCACAGCAAGCCACTTCTTCACCAAATGATCTTATGATTAAAACCTCATGGTTTGAGATTGATGATGTCTTTTATGAAGCTAGAGGAACTGCCTGGGGATTAGTGCATTTTTTACGTGCGATCGAACTGGATTTTGCTCCAGTTTTAAAAAAGAAAAATGCTCTGTTGAGTTTAAGGCAGATTATTCGTGAACTGGAAGCCACTCAAGATGCTATCTGGAGTCCAATTATATTAAATGGCAGTGGTTTTGGTATGACGGCTAATCATTCTTTGGTGATGGCCTCCTATATTTCACGTGCAAATGCGGCAATTATTGATTTAAAAAGATTATTGCAAGATGGTTGATAAGGCCTGGCAAGTATAGCTTTGTCGAAATTTAAGGCTAAAAGATTTTTAGGTGATTAGCAGTTCTAGAAAAAACTAGGAATGCTTTCAGACCAACCTGATTCATTGAATAGAATGAGATAAAGTTTTTCATCCCATTCATGTCCCCATGGTCCTGTTTTTACCAAATGTTTACTATAACCTCGTTGTACACCAGGTGGTATAAACCCAAAAGGAATACCATTGATCAAAAGAGCAACAGAGCGTCCGTCAGGACTCCATTTGAATTCAAAATTATCAGATTGCAGTGGTGTAAATTCAGCATGTGCATGGGCATAGCTTGCCACAGCTGGGGGCGATGACGTCTTGAATTGGGATATTTCAGATTCTTTAGGTGCTTTGATGCGATTATAAATCCAGCAGTCAGCAACCACTACAGGACTGTTAGGTTTGGTCAGGTACAACCAGGCAGAATGCCCATGGTCTTCGAAACGGGCTTCTTTGTTTGAACGTGAGTTTTTCTCACACAACACGGTACTTTTATCCATATTTGATACAAGAGTTTATGTGAGTACAGTGAGAGCTGATATTGATTGTAGAGATACCTTCCATGTTAATTGTTTATAACTCGCTTATCCAATGACCTGATTTACCACCTTCTTTTTCTAAAAGACGCACATTACCCATAATCATACCGCGATCAACGGCCTTACACATATCGTAAATGGTCAGAAGTGCAATTTGAGTTGCAGTTAATGCTTCCATTTCTACACCTGTTTTACCATCGGTCTCTACAGTACACAAACAGCTTACTTTACTTTCAGATTCAATGACTTTAAGTTGCAAATCAACATGAGTTAAAGCGAGAGGGTGACACAGGGGAATAAGGTTTGATGTTTGCTTTGCTGCCATGATGCCTGCAATCCGAGCAATTCCTAAAACATCTCCTTTTTTATGCGTACCAGCAATGATAAGTGCCAAAGTTTCTGGCAACATCGTGATTTCACCTTCGGTAACAGCTCGACGATGAGTGATGTCTTTTGCACCCACATCGACCATGTGGGCCTCACCCTTTGTATTAAAATGTGTTAGTTTATTCATAGGCCTTTAGCAAAACTTAAAATACTTGAGTCAATAAAGCCAATAGCCTTATTCAACAAAGCAACTAGCTCTATTTAATAAAGTCGTTTAGCTAAAATGTAATAAGGAAGATCTGTAAGTACCCAAAGTATCGTATAATTATAAATAAATTCGTTATATTAGAAAATTATACTAAATTTAGAGAGCTTAATCCTCTCTTTTTTATAATAGGCAGAGTTGAACTTTGTTTAAGTCCTAATTTATGAGGTAAGTAGTGTGATTCATGTTAAATTTTTTGCCAGTATGAGAGATCTGATGGGAGATGATCGCGACATTGATGATGAGATTATTAAAGAAAAAGCAATAAATACTGTGGATGATGTCTGGAAATATTGTGCTGATGGTAAAGAACGCTCTGCCAATGTATTGATTGCTGTGAACATGGACTATGTTGATGGACAGACACAACTTAAAGCGGGTGATGAAGTCGCCTTTTTCCCACCGGTGACAGGAGGATAGACATGAAAGTCATTATTGATGCTACTCCGTTTGATCCCTGGAGAGTTCTGGATGAATATCAGAAAAAGATGCCTCAGTTAGATGGTCAATATGGTGCGACAGCGGTTTTTGTTGGCACCATGCGTGACTTTAATGAGGGAGATGGTGTGAGTGAAATGTTTTTAGAGCATTATCCTGGAATGACTGAGAGGCATTTAGAAAATATATGTAAGCAGGCAACAGGTGAGTATCAATTAATGGAAAGTTTGGTAGTTCACCGAGTGGGAGCAATAAAACCTAATGATCCTATTGTTTTGGTAGCAGTCTGGACTGCTCATCGTAAGCAAGCTTTCGAGGCTTGTCGAGAAATAATGGAAGACTTGAAATCAAAGGCACCTTTTTGGAAAAAAGAACAACTTGATGATGGCCAGGATCGTTGGGTAGAAAAAAATACGAAGGGTTATTAGTTAGAGTTTTTAATTTCTACTCTAACTTATCCTGGTGATTAGTTAGAGTCGCTGTATTTTTCTGCCCCTTTTACATCTCTTGACGAAAAAGGGTGAATAAAAGGTATTAAACAGGATTTGACACTCTATAAATAGTGTCGCCAGGACTCAGGTCGATGGTCTCTGCAATCGCAAAGCTTTTTCTTTTTGGGGCGTAAATAAATCACATCACTGCTGTGTTTGTCATGAACTTCTTCAATAAGGCGCTCTTGTTTTGAGTTTTCTCGTGAAGCTTCTTCACAATAAAAAACAATGCTTCGCTTAATTTTCGCAAGAATAGAGTTATTTAGATGAAAGCCTTCGAAACGTAACACATCTTCAATTTCTTCGAGTGTAATTTTGTTTAGATCGTATGTAATTTTTATATGGTGATGATCAAGTACATGGGACATTAAAACACCATGAAGATCATTGATAACAAACACTGCTGAATGTGCTTGATCTGGATCGGCATGTAGAGAGCAGAAGTGAATTTCTCGGTGTTTTACAACTTGTTGACTCATAATTGGTTCTCCCCCAGCTGTTACAAACAATAAATTTGCTACAGTAAAAGTAGTTCCTATAAAAAAAGCGACTCCACCAAATCAGAACTTAAATTGATAATTATTATAATTAACTCGATTTTAAAAAACTTTATTAAAAAGCTTCTTATTTTTAGAGTGGTCAATCACTCATATAAGAATAATCGGTTTAGACTAAAAAGTACAGTCTCTAATGTTATTATAACTCTTCAATATCATTGTATGCTTTGGGGCTGGATAAGAATATAGAAATTAACCCTATTTTTTATAGTGGTTTCCTATTTCAGTCTTCATTTTCGACAACTATACGATTTGCGTGTGTTGAGCAATGGTGACTCTGGGAAGCTGGCTAAGATCACTTAATGTACTGATGTTATTAAATTTTTGTTGTTTTAATAAGGCCCGAATTTCACTGTCTTGCTCAAAGCCATGCTCAAATAATAACCAACCATTAGGTTTTAGATAATCATGACTTCGTTCAATAATTTCTTTAATATCAGCTAAACCATTATCATTGGAGAGTAGAGCTATTAACGGTTCATAATGTCTTACATTATCTTCCAGATATGGATCATTTTCAGCAATATAGGGGGGATTGGAGGCAATGACATCAAACTGTTGCGTTTTAACACTGTCAAACCAGTGAGACTGATAAAAAGAAATATTCTTCAGTTTTAGTTTTGTAGCATTTTTTTTGGCAATATTGAGTGCTTTTAGGCTAATGTCAGTTGCTTGAACGGATGCGTTGTCTCGTTCTGAGGCAATAGCTAAGGCAATTGCACCACTGCCAGTCCCTAAATCTAAAATATTTTGAACACCATGTGTTGGGATTTTTTCTAAAGCACATTCCACCAGAAGTTCAGTTTCAGGGCGAGGAATTAAAGTCTCTGTCGATACCTCTAGTGTGAAAGACCAAAAATCTTTGCTTCCAGTGATATAAGCAATTGGCATTCCTTCAGAGCGTAAACCTAGATATTGCTTGAATCGCTGAACATGCTCTTTAGCGAGAATTTTTTCTGGCCAGGTAAGTAACCAGGTTTTTGTATATACCATAGGAGGAGCTGTTAAACTAATTGAACTGTCATTTAAAACCTTGAGTAAGAGTATTTCACTATCTAATCTAGGACTGTCACTATTGCTAAGCTCTCTGGTGCCAATTTGTAATATTTCATCAATTGTGAATAAAGACTCGGTCATCGTTCTATTGGCTCATCCAGTCAATTATTCTTCAGACATAGTAGCCAATAGTTCTGCTTGGTATTCACTTAATAGAGGATCAATAATAGAACCCAGATCACCATTCATTACTTCTTCCAATTTATATAATGTCAAATTAATACGATGATCTGTGACGCGCCCCTGAGGATAGTTATAGGTGCGAATACGCTCACTGCGATCGCCACTACCTACTTGAAGTTTTCTCTCAGCAGCCTGTTCGGATTGTTGTTTTTCACGCTCTGCTGCGGTAATTCGAGAGGACAACATAGACATGGCTTTGGCTTTATTTTTATGCTGTGAACGTTCTTCCTGACACTCAACGACGACACCGGTAGGAATGTGTGTGAGTCGAATAGCGGAGTCGGTTTTATTAACGTGTTGTCCACCTGCACCAGAAGCCCTGAATGTATCAATACGTAAATCTTTTGAGTTAATTTCTATGGCTTCAACTTCATCTACTTCAGGAATGATGGCCACTGTACATGCTGATGTATGTACACGACCTTGAGATTCTGTTTCGGGTACTCGCTGTACTCGATGAGCACCGGACTCAAATTTGAGCTTTGAAAAGGCACCATGACCCACGACACGAGCAACAATTTCTTTATAGCCACCATGATCACCGGCATTTTCGGACATGATTTCAATGGTCCACTTCTGAGATTCAGCATATCGGCTGTACATTTTGAATAAATCGCCAGAAAAAATAGCCGCCTCATCACCGCCTGTTCCAGCTCTGATCTCCAGATAAATATTGCTGGCATCGTTAGGATCTTTAGGCAGGAGCATTTTTTGTAACTCAAGAGTTAAAATTTCTTGTTGTTCTTTGCCTTCATTGAGTTCTTCTTCTGCCATTTCTTTTATCTCTGGATCACTGTCATCCAGCATTTCAGTGGCAGATTCAATGGTATCTAATGCTTCCCTATATTGGCTAAAACATTCAACGAGAGGGCCTAACTCTGCATATTCTTTTGAGAGTTCCCGGAACTTGTTCTGATCAGACATGACTTCTTGTTGAGAAAGTAGAATTGCAATTTCTTCATAGCGTTCAGAAAGTGTTTCAAGTTTATTTTGTATTGAGGGTTTCACTGGGATACTCTTGCTTTGGTTGAAGTCTTTAAATTTGTTGAAGACTCTATGTTCGTTGAAGACTCTTAACTAACAAATGAATCTTATTGTGTCACTTGATAAGTTATGTTTATTTTCAATGGTCCGGATAAGCTATGGTTCGTTGGATTGCAGTTCAAATAGCTCAATTGCTGCATCAACCAGTTCCGTTCGACCATCCATACCCGCCTGTTTAATTTGTACACAGGGTTTATGAATTAATTTATTTGTTAATTGTCGAGCCACATCATTCAGAATTTGATCGGCTGATTTACCATTTTCCATTTGTTTTTTGGCATTTTCTAAAACAGCATCACGAATGGCTTCAGCTTGTTCTCGATATAGACGCATGGTGCTGATTGAATTCAGTGAGCGTAGCCAGTTCATAAAGTGACAGACTTCTACTTCAATAATATCTTCTGCTTTGAGCGCAGCATCCTGGCGAGATTTTAAACCTTCATCAATAATCTCTTTAAGATCGTCTACAGTATATAAAAAGACGTCTTCTAATTCACCAACCTGCTCCTCAATATCACGGGGAACAGCAATATCAACCATGAATATGGGCGCATGTTTTCGTTTTTTTATTGCTGCTTCAACGGTTCCTTTACCTAGAATCGGAAGTTGGCTTGCAGTTGAACTGATCACAATATCAGCTTCTGCAAGATGTGCTGAAATTTCGCTTAAAGCAATAGCATAACCATCAAATTCCTGAGCAAGAGCATGGGCTTTTTCAACAGTTCGATTGGCGATAATTATTCGTCCAATACCAGACTCGTGCAAGTGACGAGCAACGAGTTCAACTGTTTCACCAGCACCAATCAATAGAGCTGTATGTTCTTTAAAATCACTGAAAATTTGCTTGGCAAGGCTAACGGATGCAAAAGCAACAGAAACAGGGCTGGCACCAATCGCAGTATCAGTACGAACTTGCTTGGCGCAACTGAAGGTATGTTGAAATAATTTGTGTAAAAACTGACCAATAGCACCATTATCATTAGCTACTGAAAATGCTGATTTTAATTGACCTAAAATTTGCGGTTCACCTAGAACAAGAGAGTCCAGGCCGCTGGCAACGCGTAATAGGTGTTTAACGGCATCCTTTTCAGGATGAAGATAAAGATAATCGGATATGTCTGTATTAGCCAAATCGTGATGGGTTTTGAGCCATTCGATTAGAGAGGAAGTTGAGAGTTCTGCTCCCCCTTCGTTACAATTAAGCTGGCAGTAAATTTCGGTACGGTTGCAGGTTGAAAGAATAACGGCTTCATTGACTGCTTCTTGTGAGATCAGATCACTTAATGCATCAGGAATTGTATCTGGTGCAAAAGACAGCTGCTCTCTGATTTTTACAGGTGCAGTTTTATGATTAATACCAAGTGCAAGCAACGACATAAAAAAAGTATTATAAGCCCTTAACCATCTATAAAATTTATTCTAACCATTCAGCAAACTCATATTTATTCAACTCTAATTCATTTGCAAGAGTTGAGTTATTTGTACTTAAATGGTCATAAGTTGTTTTAGAGTTTACTTATTGAACACGGCATTTTGCGCAAAATTTGCTCAAAACTCAAGTAATCTCTCATTATTATGATAATTTCCGCTATAATTATATAGATTGTGTTATAAACATAACAGCCTTGATCCAACTTAAAATTACCGGAGTTTATTTAAAAATATATGGAACTTAAGCACACATATAAGGCTCTAAGCTATTATACCTGTCATTCGGAGAAAAAATGCACTCTAGACAATTTGTAAAGCTCAAAAAATTGCACTCAAATATACGATTCACTAGCTTGTTTTTGGGCATGCTACTGGTTTTAAACTTTGCAGGGTGTGCTACCCATTCACAAAATGAGCAGGAATTACAAAAAAATACTCACTTTGAACGCGAATCAATCAGTACCGATAAAGCAGATTCTATTGCGATAGAGAATAAAAAAACGCCTTTATCTCATCCTAAAACAGATCAACCTGCAAATGAATTAACGCCAGAACTGCTTTATGATCTAATGCTGGCAGAACTTGCTTTGCAAAGGAATGATTATGAGATTGCTTTTGATAAATATTATGAAGCTGCAAAACAAACAAGAGACAGTCGTTTAGCCAAAAAAGCGACACGAGTGACCTTATTTTCAAAAAATGATGAACAAACATTCAAAGCTGTGAAGCTTTGGTCAGAAATTCAACCTGATAATATTGATGTACAACAAATTTATGCCTCTTCCTTAATTTCCCAAAAGCAGGATCAGCAAGCAGTTATTTATTTACAAAAAGTGATTAATTTAAGTGACACCTTTGAAGAGGGATTCAAACGCTCATTTGCAATTTTAGAAACCGTTGAAGAGCATGAACGTGCTAACAGTCTTTTTAAACAATTAATACAAAACTATAAAAATAAACCAATAGTGAAGCTATATCAGGCTAAATTGGCATTTAAATTTGTTGATTATCCATCAACTGAAAAATATTTAAATGAAGTGCTTACGGTTCAGCCGGATTATCTGGATGCCTTAGTACTGAAAGTTGAATTGTTAAAAAAGCAAAAAAGAGATCTCCAGGCGATTCAAACACTGCAAAAAATATTAAACAAATTGCCTGATAATACTGCTTTAAGGCTGGAACTTGCTCGTTTGTTAGTCAAAACAAAAAGTTATGAGCAGAGCATGAAACATATTGAGCGACTGGCCAAAAAAGAATTGGCGCCTGAAGTCTTATTTGCCATTAGTTTATTAGCTATTGAAATGGATAAGTTGGATGAAGCCAAACAATATTTAGAGCGTTTACATGCACATCGGTTATATGCCAGCGAATCAGCTTATTTTATTGGTCAGCTAGAAGCGGGCCGCGAAAATTATGCAGAAGCAGAAGATTGGTTTAAACGTGTCAAAAATGGCAAATATACTTTCGAAGCCTATTTGGGGCTGGCAATGGTCTATTCACAACAGAAAAAATTTGATGAAGCTTTTAAGTTGTTAGAGCACTCTAGTGCTAGTAATGACAAACAAAATACGGATATTTTACAGATTAAAGCAGAAGTGTATGCAAAAGCAAAGGACTACACTAAAGCCTATGAGATTTATACAGAGGCAGTAAAATTAGCTCCCAACAATCATGATATTCTTTATGGCAGGGCAATGCTGGCGGAGAAGTTTGGTCGAATTGATTTATTAGAAAAAGATTTACATACTATTCTCGCTTCAAATCCTAAAGATAATCAAGCACTTAATGCACTAGGTTATACTTTGGCAGACAGAACGGATCGTTATCAGGAAGCTTTGCAATACATTGAACGTGCTTTGGAGATAAACCCAGAAGATGTGGCTACTCTGGATAGTATGGGATGGGTATTATATAAGCTAGGTAGACATAGTGAAGCATTAAAGTACCTTAAAAAAGCTTATGATAAAGATCCTGATCCAGAAATAGCAGCACATTATGGTGAAATTCTTTGGGTTTCAGGTCAGACAAAAAAAGCAAAATTTATTTGGGATAAAGCACTGAAGAGTGATCCTGAACATCGAGTGCTCATAGGCACAAGAACACGCTATTTAAAATAGTTAGGAATAATATTAGGCAAGAATGATTTCTCCATATCTTGTCGATTAATTGAGAGTATTCATTATAAAAGTTATGCTATCACGTTCCATTTCCCTGGTAAAAAAGGGAAAAATTATTATCCAGTCAATTGCTTTATTTCTTACAACTCTATTGCTTCTTTCTGGTTGTACTATATTTGGGAGCCACACCTCAGAGTCCGATGATTCATTGGAACAACAACACTCATTTGATCATCTACCACAAAATTGGCGTATTAACGGACGAATTAGTATTATCAATGAACAGGAAAATTGGTATGCAAAATTTCTTTGGGTTCAAAAAAAACAAGATTTTCAGCTGAGTTTTACAGGTCCATTGGGTGAAACTGAATTACAGGTCAGCCAAATTGGACAAAATGTTCGTTTAAAGACACCAGCCAAAGAAATCAATGGTGATAATCTGGAACAACTCATATATCAGGAAACAGGCTGGGCATTTCCAGTCACTTCCTTGCGCTACTGGTCTCAAGGTTTTCCTAATCCAGAAATGAAGTCACAATTGAAATACAATGACGAACAACATATCAGTGATATTTTTCAAGAAGACTGGCATATTCAATACCCTAAAAGAATAGAAGTAGAGCAATTATCCGGTCAAAAACTTTGGTTGCCAAAAAAAATCATAGCAACCAGACAAGATGTTAAAATAAAACTTATTATTACTCGCTGGCACCTCGGCGAATCATCGTTTAACCTTTCCTTTCTATAATGATAGGAATTAGAGGGCATAACAAATTAATCACTCGAACAAAATATGGTTGGCTCCAGCCAAAATTAATCATTTTTTACACATAATAGGTCAGCGTGAAGATGGCTATCATGAGTTACAAACCATCTTTCAATTTCTGGATTATTCAGATGAGCTTTCATTTAATATTCTAGAGAATGGAGAAATTAATCATCGTAACCCCTTGCCAGGAGTAAAACCAGAAGATGACTTGACGGTTAGAGCTGCAAAGTTGCTTCAGCAGCATTGTAATTGTTCATTAGGTGTAGAAATTCAGATTACTAAACGTCTTCCCATTGGGGGAGGCTTAGGTGGTGGTAGCAGTGATGCAGCAACAACATTAGTGGCTTTGAACCAACTTTGGCAATTGGATTTAGAATTATCCTCTTTGGCAAGTTTGGGGGTTCAATTAGGTGCTGATGTTCCTATCTTTATTCATGGGTTTTCTGCATGGGCAGAAGGCGTTGGAGAAGAGCTTTCTGCTGTACAGCTGGATGAGCCCTGGTTTATTGTTTTAATACCTGCAGTTTCTGTATCAACTGCTGAAGTTTTTTCTTCCCCTCATTTAAAAAGAAATTGCCCACCTATTAGTATCAATGATTTTTTTACTGGTCAGGGAGATAATATTTGTGAGCCGATTGTACGAAATCTTTATCCAAAAGTAGATGAGGCAATTAAATGGCTTGAACAATTTTCTAAGGCCAGAATGACAGGAACCGGAGCCTGTGTTTTTGCATCGGTGACATCAGAGCAGGATGCTAAAGATATTTTGTCAAAAAAACCAAAGCAAATTGATGGTTTTATTGCACGAGGAAAAAATATATCCCCTTTATATTCATAGTCTTATCTATATTATGACTATTCCTTCTCTCTGTGTTATCAACACCCAAATTTCATTTTTTTTCAGAAAAACAAAAAAAAATGAAATTTGGGTGTGACAATTGAAAATTTTCGTCGTATAATCCACCCCACATTTTTGGTAAGGCGCTTTTTTTACTTTTTACTGCTTAAGCAAATAGCTGCAGAGAGTGTATAAAATAGTGAGCAATAAACTTACTTTAATCTGTTTTAAGTTTGCCTTTTTTCAAAGGTTAATAACAAAATTAAGACAGAATAAAAATGTTCGGTTGTTATTGTTGGGCCGTCGCCAAGCGGTAAGGCACCAGGTTTTGATCCTGGCATGCGCAGGTTCGAATCCTGCCGGCCCAGCCACTTCAATGATCGCACCCACTATGAACTTATACTTTAAGATTTTTTAATAAGTCAGTCTCATATAATCGATTTTATAAAATTTATTGCAACAATCTTATATATAGATATTTTTCTTAGAAAGATTGCTACAATTGATGTAATTTAATTATCTACATCTGGGGAACACACAGTGTCCGATTCTGACATGATGATTTTTTCGGGAAATGCTAATCCGAAACTTGCACAAGATATTGCCAGACATCTGAATATGCCAATGGGCAGAGCTTCAGTTGATAAGTTCAGTGATTCTGAAATTATGGTTGAATTAATGGAAAATGTACGCGGTAAAGATGTGTTCATTATTCAACCGACGTGCATGCCAGCAAATGATCATCTGATGGAATTAATGGTGATGGCAGACGCTATTCGTCGTGCATCAGCACGAAGAATTACTGCTGTTATGCCTTACTTTGGTTATGCCAGACAAGATAGAAGACCACGCTCAGCTCGCGTTGCTATTACGGCTAAAGTAGTTGCTAATATGATTTCTGGGGTAGGTATTAATAGAATGCTAACCGTAGATTTACATGCAGACCAGATTCAGGGCTTTTTTGATATCCCAGTAGACAATGTTTATGCTTCGCCCATTTTATTAGGTGACATCTGGCGTCAAAAATATCCTGACCAAATGGTGGTTTCACCTGATGTTGGTGGTGTTGTGCGTGCAAGAGCTTTGGCTAAACGTCTTGATGATGCTGATTTAGCTATCATTGATAAACGTCGTCCCAAGGCAAATGTGGCAAAAGTCATGAACATTATTGGTGATGTAGAAGGCCGGTCTTGTGTATTGATCGATGATTTAGTCGATACGGCAGGTACGTTATGCAAAGCAGCCCAGGCATTGAAAGATCATGGTGCAGCCAAAGTGATGGCCTATATTACGCACCCAGTGTTATCTGGTCCTGCTATTGATAATGTTAATTCGTCAGAGCTTGATCATTTAGTTGTGACAGACACGATACCGCTTAGCCAGGAAGCTATGCAATGTAAAAAAATTCGCCAACTGAGCAGTGCGATGATATTGGGCGAAACAATGATGAGAATTAACCGTGAAGAATCGGTAAGTTCATTGTACATGGACTAATTTGCATACCTCCTTTCATATATTGTGAAGGGAGAGGGTGAGATACTTTTTACTGATTTCATCCATAAATTAAAATACTCAAAGAGTATTTTTTTCACTCTGCCATTGGTCGCGATGGTAGGAAATTTTGTTTGGATTTATCTTTCTTGTACAGAGTTAAAGACCAAACGTACATTATTTATTTTGGAGATACAACAATGAGTGCAACTTTTACTCTTGCTGCAGAACTACGAACGGATACAGGGAAAGGTGCGAGCCGCCGCCTGCGTCACGCAAGTAGAGTTCCTGCAATTATATATGGTGCGGATAAAGAGCCGACAATGTTAACTTTAAGACATGATGACATTCTACACGCTTGTGAAGATGAAGCATTCTTTTCTCATATCTTAACCATTGACTTTGATGGAAAATCAGAGCAGGTCATTATTAAAGATATGCAGCGTCACCCTGCAAAAATTCAAATTATGCATGCTGACTTTCAACGTATTGATGCTGATCATGCACTTCATGTTAACGTACCATTACACTTCCTAAACGAAGAATCTTGTGTTGGAGTTAAAGGTGGAGGTCTTGTGTCTCACCTTATGACAGAACTTGAAATCAGTTGTTTACCTGCTAATTTACCAGAGTTTATCGAAGTTGATATGGCTAATCTGGATGTTGGTGATTCAATCCACTTAACTGACATTATCTTACCTGAAGGTGTTTCAAGTGTGATATTAATGCAAGGTGAAGGTCACGATCAGGCGGTTGCTTCAATCCACATGCCTCGTGGTGAAAAAGTAGATGAAGCTGAAGCTGAAGTCGAAGTCGAAGGCGAAGGTGAAGAAGAATAATCATTTCTTCATTGGCCTTAATAAGCTAAGCAATAAGTAAGAAAAACAGAAGCCCGCAGATGAGTAGTGATTCAAATAATATTCAGTTAATTGTAGGATTAGGTAATCCAGGCAATGAATATGAAAAAACTCGTCATAATGCGGGCTTTTGGTTTATAGACCAACTGGTTTCTCAAAATAACTTAACACTTAAAAATGAATCTAAATTTTTAGGTGAAATAGCAAAATTCAATTCCCCTTCTGGCAATATCTGGTTACTAAAGCCATTGACCTTTATGAATCGCAGCGGACAATCAATCGCTCGGCTCGCTCAATTCTATAAAATTAAACATGAACAAATTTTAATCGTCCATGATGAACTGGATTTACCACCAGGTAGTGTAAAATTGAAACAAGGTGGTGGGCATGGTGGACATAATGGGTTACGAGACAGTATTGCTCAGCTTGGAAAAAATTTTTATCGTCTCAGGCTTGGCATTGGCCATCCAGGGAGTAAAGAACAGGTGGTTGGCTTTGTTCTTGGGAAAACACCAAAAAGTGAAAAAATATTAGTTGAATCTGCTATTGATAAAGCAGTAGATTCAATTGAGTTAATTTTGCAGGGTGATATGCAAAAAGCAATGAATCAATTACACGCAAAATAACTTCTTTTTAGACAAAGACAAAACAGAGAAAATATCATGGGATTTAAATGTGGAATCGTCGGTTTACCAAATGTAGGTAAATCAACACTGTTTAACGCTTTAACTAAAGCCGGTATTCAAGCTGAAAATTATCCATTTTGCACGATTGAACCAAATGTGGGTATCGTTCCAATGCCCGATCCTCGCCTTGATATACTAGCGGAAATTGTCAGTCCAGAACGAATTATACCGACATCAATGGAATTTGTTGATATTGCCGGTCTTGTTGCTGGAGCATCAAAAGGTGAGGGTTTGGGAAATAAATTTCTTGCTAATATTCGTGAAACAGAAGCGATTGCCCATGTCGTTAGATGTTTTGAAAATGATGATATTGTTCATGTCTCAGGAAAAATTGATCCCATTGATGATATAGAAATTATCAATACTGAATTGACCTTAGCCGATTTGGATAGCATTGAAAAAGCTCACCAAAAGGCAGTAAAGAATTCCAAAAGTGGTAATAAGGAAGCATTAGCACGTAAAAATTTATTAGAAAAGATCATGGAACATCTGGAAAAAGGTGAAACCGCCAGAACTTTAGGTTTAAGTGATGATGAAAAGTTGGAAATTAGAGATCTGCAGCTACTCACACTAAAACCAACAGTCTATATTGCCAATGTTGATGAAGATGGGTTTGATAATAATCCCTATCTTGAAAAAGTAATAGAATATGCAGAAAAAGAAGCTTCAGGTGTTGTGAGTGTTTGTGCTGCTATTGAATCAGAAATGGTTGAACTGGATGCAGAAGAACTAAAAGAATTTTTAGAAGATTTAGGTTTAGAAGAGCCAGGACTCAATCGAGTTATACGGGCAGGTTATGAATTACTTAATCTTCAGACCTATTTTACCGCAGGTGTAAAAGAAGTAAGAGCGTGGACGATTCCTGTGGGAGCCACAGCACCAAAAGCAGCAGCAGTCATTCACACTGATTTTGAACGAGGATTTATTCGTGCTGAAGTCATTGCCTACAATGATTTTGCGGAATTTAAAGGTGAGGCAGGTGCTAAAGAAAAAGGGAAGCTAAGAGTCGAAGGAAAGGACTATATTGTGCAAGATGGTGATGTCTTACACTTCAGATTTAATGTTTAATTTTTATGACAAAAGTTTAAGAAAGATCATTGACATATTAAGTAAATAAAGTAGAATATGCGCCTCTCTTCATGAAGAAGAGAGTTTTGGCTATGTAGCTCAGCTGGTTAGAGCACAGCATTCATAATGCTGGGGTCGGTGGTTCAAGTCCACTCATAGCTACCAAATACAAAGGAATGAGGCTGCTTTTTTGACTCATTCCTTTTTTATTTTAACTTTCTTTTTACTAAATTCAATTAAGTAAAAAGAAAGTTAAAATAAAAGAAAAAAAGTGTTGACGGCAGATAATTACTGCGTATAATACACATCTCATTCAGCGGTACTGCTCTTAAAAAAGAGAAGAAAACCACTGAAGGAACAACGACTTAGAAATGAATCAGGCACTAATTTTCAAAGATTAGAATATGATGAA
>JAPHSW010000117.1 GCA_026196615.1 Gammaproteobacteria bacterium
AATGGGCTGCATTAGCTGTAAAATTAATGCTAATACATGCCAGTCAAAATAATTATGATGGAATATCCTGGCCTAAAGGGTATATACAGGAAATACGCTATTCAAAACAATTATCGGCAATTAAACGCCAATATGATAAAGAAATGCCCAAAGCCTTAAATAAACTAGGTCAAAAATATAGTTGTAGTGTAGAAATGACCAGGATAATGACTCGTGACCCTTGGTTGAATTTGGTTCAATCAAATAATAAATGGCGAGTTAGTGATAACTCTGGTAAATTTAAAACTCGTGATAAATACCATTGTAGAGAAGAAGCTTTACAAGTAATCAATCGCCATAGTAAGACAATTGAACTCCCAGTCTTCTCTTTTTTAATCAAAGAACCTTTACGTAATAAAATTATAGAGCACGGATTACCAATGTTTGGTGAAACCTTATATTAGAAGACCTCGTTAAAAAATAAGTCACTATTAATTAATAGTGACTTATTTTTATTCAATTTTTAATAAAGTGTTTTGCCATTCCGGATTAGGAATATCATCATAAAGTTTGATATATTGACCTACTTCATTTTCATACCAACCTTGATGGTTTTGTAACGGCTCCACTTCAAATCCCCACCAGCTTCCATTAGCATCTTGTGCTTTCCAGTTAACCCAATTTGGTTGATTAATATTTTGTAGTTTTTTCATATAGTACAAGAAGAGGACAGATTGCTTACTCCAAAATCGTCTTAAAAGTATAGCTTAACTGCTCTTAATATCGTAATTTATTCCTGGTTAGAGTGATTTGGCCTGTTCTAGAAAGAAGGCGCAGAGATCGGTTTTATTTATATTTTGGTTTAAATAATAATTCCAGGTAATTGCGACACTGAATAAGTTGTTCTGATGCCAGTTTCGGCTCATTCAATACTTTTGCAATAATAAATGCACCCTCAAAGGTTGTTAGTACATGATCTGCCACCTGATGATTTTCAACGGGTATCTGTGGAGAATTTTTTATCACAACTTCTTCTATTTTAGTGCTGAGTCTTTTTCGCCAAAATTGTATCATCCGCTCAACTTTTAACATGGCATTACCAGTAACAGCACCGCTTTGGTAACAATAAGAGGCATAAAGGCACCCTGGAAATGGTTTTTCCAGTTGTTCCAGTTTTTCTATAAACAAACCGAGAAAAATCAGTAATTGTTCCAACGGATCGCGAGCAAGTTGTTCTGCTTTGTTCATCGCATCAAAATAATGCTGTTCATCTTCATTGGCATAACGTTCTATCAGCGCAGCAGCCAGATCGTGTTTGGTTTTAAAGTGATAAAAGAAAGTCCCTTTGGTTACATCAGCACCTTCGATCACCTTATCAATTGATGTACCTGAAAGTCCGACATCCAGTACCATCAGCTGGGCAACATCCATAATTTTATTTCGGGTAATACTGCCATCTCTGGGCATAACATCGTCTCCATACTGAATTGGTAAGACCCAAGTCTAACAAAAAAAAAGTTTTATTTATACCATAGGTCAGGAACAGTCTGTTCTCACAAAATAGTGAATTAGAAAATCTGAAAAACTTATAAAAAGACTTTATAAAACAATAGATTAGTGAATACAAAATAAACCCTGTTGTTGTATTGCTATCTTAAAAACCTTTGATATAAACTTTTGATACTGAAACATAATTCTTAAACTGAAAAGAGATAGAACCATGTGTAACGCTTGTATACCCTTGTTAAATGATGCTAAACCTGTTGAACCATTTGCCGATCAACTAATGAACATGCTTAATCAGGGCGCTCTGTCCTTGATGGTGTCTATTGGTCATCGTACTGGTCTGTTTGATAGCATGGCGGAACTGAAAGAAACTACTGTGCAAAAAATTACCAACCATGCAGGCCTGGAAAAACGTTATGTCAAAGAATGGCTTGCTGCTATGGTTGTCGGCGGAATTGTGTATTATCGTCCAGATAAAAAAACGTATCAATTACCACAAAGTCACGCAGATCTACTTACTCGCACCGCATCACCCGATAACATTGCAGTGTATTTACAATACATTAGTATACTGGGACAGGTTGAAGATCGCATCGTCAATTGTTTCCGCCAGGGAGGTGGAGTGGATTACGAACACTTTCTGGGCTTTCATGCTGTCATGGCTGAAGATAGTAGTCAGACCGTAGTGTCGGCACTGGAAGAAAACATTATACCTCTGGTAAATCAATTAGAGCCTGATCTAGAGCGTGGAATTTCTGTGCTGGATGTCGGCTGTGGGCGGGGCCGTGCTTTGTCATATCTTGCCAAACGTTATCCTAATTCTAAATTTACTGGTTTCGATCTTTCAGCAGAAGCACTGGCTGATGCACATCAATATGCTCAACAGAGGGGACTGAGTAATGTGACATTTATCGAACGTGATCTGACAAGTTTTAACCAGCAGGCTGAAGAAAATCAATTCGAATGGGTTACAGCCTTCGATGCTATTCACGATCAGGTAGAGCCACAAAACGTGTTGAATGGAATTTACAAAACACTCAAACCCGGTGGCACATTCCTGATGCAGGATATCCGAGCATCGTCAAATCTAGAAAATAATCTGAAACATCCAATTGCGCCATTTCTCTACACTATCTCTACCATGCACTGTATGACCGTTTCACTCGCGCAGGACGGCGCAGGGCTAGGTACTATGTGGGGTGAAGAACTTGCAATGGAGATGTTAGGTAAAGCTGGTTTTGCCAAAATTGAAGTTAATCAACTGGAACATGATTTTCAGAATAATTTTTATGTAATGAGCAAGTGAATAACAGAAGTTCATCCCAGTCTCGACATCTAATTTCGCAAAGTCAGAATAGTTCAAAACCGACCGAATTAAAGAGGCGATTAATTTTAGTTATACAATCAGTATTTATTGCCATGTTGTCAGATTTTGTTGTCAGATTTGAGTGTGGTTTAATTATGAATCTGTCAGGTTGAGTTTGAACTACTACAATTAAAGTTGTTAACACCAAGCGATTTTGTCGTACTTTAATTACCAAGCGATTCTGTCGTAGTCGCTAATTACCAAGGGAAATTGACGGATCTATTTAATCCGTGAT
>JAPHSW010000076.1 GCA_026196615.1 Gammaproteobacteria bacterium
AGAGCCATGGATAACTTTGGCTTAAATAGGCTGAATAAAGAGCAAAAACAAAAAATTGAGAGTAAAATCAGTTGACTTTTAAGGGGCGTCCATATATGTTCTATAATTTAATTTATATTGGCTTTAACAAAGAAAAAGAAGTCGATTGATATAAATCAGAAAAATGACTTAGGGCAGTTTTAAAGGAAAAAAATGGTTATTATTGTGTCTGGAAAAAATAGTATGATGGTTGCTGGGATAATCATTTGTCTATTATAGATATCGCCCCAGTTAAAGTCATTTTTGGTTCAAGGCATAATTATTGAATTGAGCGTACATGGTACAATGGATAACCGTAAAGAGCCTAATCATTAACGGACTCATCTCCATGCACGCATTTTAAACGTTCCTTAGGAGTTTTCTACCGCCAGTAATGCCGAAATAACATCATCTTCCAGATTAATTCTATCCGCCAATAACTCACCCACAGAATTCAAGCAGTGTTCTAATTTGCCACAATCCATTTTAGATACATCACTATTGTAGCTATCGTGGAAATCAAGAATTTTTTGTGTATTATCAACAAGTTCTGGATAAACACTATCTGCAATTTTTATCACACTCTGACGACGCTCTTTATTTTCTTCCAAATAATTATAAAGGTTAAAATGTGCTTTGGCGCTATAATCAACCATGGATTCACAAAAATCTTCTAAAACTTCCTGAAGGGTTTCATTCATTTCAAATGGTTGATAAGACATAACATCTTTGTACTGAGCCAAAGTTTCAGTGCGTGAATTAATCAAAGATTCAACTATGCTACGTGATTGAACTCGACGTTCTTTTACTACTGTATCAACCATTTTAATTTTCCTATCAATTGCTTATTTTATTCATAGTCCAATGCGTAAACACTCACTATTTAATCATTGATTTATGAACTTATAATATCTTTTTTCACATCTTACCTATAATTTTGTCAAAAATCGAAAAATTTCTATATTTTCCAAGTATATAATAAGTTAACTATGTTCTAACATCCCTAAATTATAAAGGTAAATATAAAAAATTTGATCTTGGAAAAAAGCTAATTTCTATACTATAGTTACATAAGCATTAGTATTTTACTTTTAGAGTGCCAAGTGAATTAAAGTTATTTATTTAATTGCCGTTATACCTGAGTAACAAAACAAAGAGTCGAACTAAAAAGCATTATATTTTGCAGTCAGGGAAATATCCTGTGTATTAATTAAGAGAAACAAACTATGCCTAATTTTATCCAATCTGTCGATGAGCGTACAAACCTTGCAGGAACTAATAGACTTGAAGTTCTACTCTTCAGCTTAGGTAAAGATGATTCAACAGAAAGACAGGAAGTTTATGGTATAAATGTTTTTAAAGTTCGAGAAGTCATGCAGGTGCCTGATATAACCCACGCGCCCGATATGCCAAGTTCAGTTGAAGGTATGACCAGTCTTCGCGGTACCATGGTACCAGTCGTTAATCTCCCGAAATTCTGCGGCCTCAATGTGTCTGCTGAACCCCAGATTCTTATTGTCACTGAGTACAACAAACACATGCAGGGATTTTTAGTAGACTCTGTTGAAAATATTCTACGTTTACAATGGAATGATATTAAAGTACCACCACAAATGATGTCTGATCGGCTTGGTGGCTTAGTCACCGCAGTGACCGAATTAAAAGATGGCCGAATCGCAATGATTATGGATGTCGAAAAAGTACTGGCTGAAACTGCTCACTTTGCTCAAGAAGAATCCTATTATGAAGACATATCAACTCTTGAGGGACAAGGATTCACCGTCATGTATGCCGATGATTCTTCAGTTGCACGTTCACAAATTGAACGAACTCTTGATCATATGGGCATATCACATGTCAGTGCAATGAATGGTGCCGAGGCCTGGAATAAACTGAAAGAAATTGCTTCAAGAGCAGAGACAACAGGGCTTCCTGTAAAAGACTACATCCAGGCAATTTTAACTGACGTTGAAATGCCTGAAATGGATGGCTATGTACTAACAAAACATATTAAAAATGACCCTCGCTTTGAAGGAATACCGGTTATCATGCATTCATCACTCTCAGCAGATGCCAATATGTCTTTGGGTAGAGGAGTTGGTGCGGATGCTTATGTCGCTAAATTTGAACCTAAAGAATTATCAAATAAATTGGTCGATATCCTCAACCATAATACAAAAGCTCTGGAAAATAACTCTTAATCAGCCCAATAAAGGTTTTATCCTGAAGTTCCGAACTGATATATTTCAAACCACAATTTATTTTAAAGGCCTGCTTATGCTATAAGCAGGCCTTTACCTTTCACGCATTAAACGTTATGTTAGCATTAACAATATAAACCATCCTAAAACGGGAAATAGAGGTGATTTTGGTGAATCACACCTGAAAGGAATATTTTTTGACCGTGACATTAACAAGAAACAGAGTTTTTATCAGCTTCACTCCCTTTTTAGAACTAAAAACCTTGATACTATTTTTATTTCTATTCATTTTTAGCTCTATTGTTACGCAACCAATATACGCAGCCCCAGAAAACTCTACTTTAGAAAACATTACCAGCACAACAGATGAAAATCAGTATTTAACTTCAAAAAAACATAATATTACCATTGGTATTTTAAGCCAAACACCCCGTGATTCGATTAAAAATACTCCTTGGCAATTTAGTTTTGATCGTTTAAACACTCAGTCAAAATATCATTTTACCCCCCTATTTTTAAATTCTGAAGAATTAGCCGATGCTTTAATGAATGATGAGCTGGATTTTGTTATCTGTGATGCCATTAACTATCTCATGTTAGAGAAGCAGTATGGACTCTTAAGCCTGTTAACACGTACGGAACAATATTCTGATCACTATGTCACCTCAGAAGGTTTATCTGTTCATACTCTTAGCACTAATCCAGACATTACTCGTTTACAAGATTTAAAAGATAAAAATATTGGTGTTATTGACGATAAATCATCCGTGTCATGGCTTTTTTTAGAAAAATTTTTGTTTAATCATGGGTTAATTGCCGGAACTAACATCAAGATAAGCCCTATACATGATATAAATGAAGCATTTTCTCTCTTACAATCAAATACTTACGATGTCATTATTTCTAAATCTGGTATACTTGCCAAACATTTATCACAAGACGAAATAAATGCTCTGAGATTGATTAATCCCCGCCGAGGCTGGCAAGCCCCTTTTTTACACAGTTCTGTCTTAATACCTGAATGGCCGCTTTCAAAAGCCTGGTTTATTGATAACAAATTAGCCAGTCAAGTCGTTTCACTACTACTGAACCAGCACAATAATGAATCCAATAATTCACATTCCTATTTTTCCCCACAATATTATTGGGATATTGCACAAAACTACAATGCATTGAACGAACTCTTCTTTTTCTCAAACAATATTGAAGATGCTACTGATGTTGAACAAAGCAGTATTTCTCAAAAAATTCAGTACTGGGTCAGTTTTATCATTATTTGCTTTTTAGTGATCATTTTAATTTTATACCTACGTTCATCAAGAGATTTGAATAATAAACTCACTCTTTCAAAAGAATCCCTGGAACAGGAAATAAAAGAAAGGCAACATGCTCAGGAACAGGCTTTGACACATCAGGCAGAACTCGCACACGTTGCAAGACTGAGTACGATGGGTGAAATGGCCTCTGGTTTAGCCCATGAATTAAATCAGCCACTATCAGCAATACACACATATGTTCAGGGTTGCATACGTCGAATTAATATGGGAAATACTGATCTTGATGCCATTGTTAATGCTCTAAAGCTTACTGCACAGCAGGCTGATCGTGCGGGGGGCATTATTCGTCGCCTACGAAGCTTTGTTAGAAAAGGTGAATCGCATAAAACCTATAGTGAAATCAATCAAATTGTTCATGAAGTAACAGGCTTTCTTGAAACCCAGCTAAAAAACAAACAAGTAGAGCTGAAGCTTGAGTTAGAAGAAGAATTACCTCCTGTACTAGTCGATATAATTCAAATTGAACAAGTACTGATCAATTTGCTAAAAAATGGCATTGAGTCTATGTCTAATATTGATAAACCCGTTATAATAGTCTCCACCCGACGTTCAAGCCACAAAATGATAAAATTATGTGTTATTGACAGTGGTCACGGAATCAGTGAAGATAAGCTCAAACGGATTTTTAATCCATTTTTTACAACAAAAACCAGCGGAATGGGAATGGGTCTGTCTATTAGTAGCTCAATCATTGAGGCACATGATGGCAAACTGTACGCTGAAAATAACACCGAACAAGGTGCCCGTTTTTGTTTAACATTACCTATTACGGAAGAACAACTAGGAAATAATAAGAATGAGTAATGATGCCATAGTTTTTATTGTGGATGATGATGAAGCAGTCAGACAATCAACCGCCTGGCTAATTGAATCGATTGGCTTAAAAGTCACGACATTCACTTGTGCTGATGAATTTTTAGAAAATTATAACAATGAACAAGGCTGTATTGTTATGGATGTCAGAATGCCTGGCATGAGCGGACTGGAAGCCCAGGAAGAAATGAAAAACAGAGGAATGTCACTACCTCTTATCTTTATTACGGGTCATGGTGATGTTCCCATGGCCGTTCGTGCCCTTAAACGAGGAGCATTTGACTTTATTGAAAAACCTTTTAATGATCAATTACTTCTTGATGCGGTGCAAAGAGGTCTCAAGAATAATAGCGAAGCAATGGAATCTTTGATTCAAAATGAATCCATTGATAAACGGATCGCATCTCTTACACCAAGAGAACATGAAGTCATGATGCGAGTCACCGAAGGAAAACCCAATAAAGTCATAGCCCATGAGCTAAATGTGAGTATTAAAACCGTAGAGGTTCATCGCGCACGAATGATGGAAAAGATGGAAGCCAGTTCTGTTGCTCAACTTGTTAAAACAACCATACAAGCCACTAGAAACAACGCCGTTTCTTAATCCCCTCTCACAAGCAAATTAAGACACCCTGTTTGATAGTACATTTTTTTAAAATCAAACAGGTCTACTCATTTGACTGCGTTATGTTTTATTAATAAATGTGACACACTTCTCATAAGTTTAAATATAATCCTTATTTAAGAAGAAAATACCTATCTAATTTATTGTATTTCTTACACTTAAAATAAAGATTAGGGTTTACCCTCTATTTTATTACAACATACCCAATTATCTCTCAAGCATCAAGTCAGTATAGTATACGTATTGAAGCAAACGGATAGCATCAATAATAACTATAAAAAAACAGTGATGGAGCACAGGTAAAGGAATATCTGGAAAGGGAGGCTTATAAATATAATTATAAAGTCATTTTTAATGGAGCTTAAATAATATAAATGGACATTAACCTCCAGGGATATGGAGAACATAATTTTCTTTTATATAAGAAAGAAAACTTGTAAAAAGGAAGCACTTAAAATCCAGGGATGGATAAGATTACATAACACCTTTTTTAAAAGAAATGGTTTTAAGGAGAGCACGGAAGGTTGAATAAAATTAAGGATATCAATAAAAATTATATATGGATATTCTTTTTCTAAGGATAGAAATGAGTAATGGGGGGAGGATACCACCTTTATAATAACGTTCTTTTATTTAGAAAGTTATATGAAGAGTGATTTCCAAGGCAATAAAACTGACGTAAAATTATAAATACAGGTCAGTTCTATTGCCTTTATTTTTTTGTCTCTTTTATTAACCTGAATTTAATTAAGGTTAATGGTTATAAAAGCGACATTCACATCAAAATACCCTTTTTTCTTTGACATAAACTTCATATATAGAAAAACAACTCTCTATTCAGAGTAAGGGGCACCAATATGAATAAGCGCTGGAACAAAAGAAAACCTGCATCCGTCGATCTCGTTATTAGCTACCCAGCTTTTGGTCTGTTGCGTGGAAAAGCCGTCAATATCAGCCATGATGGTATGTTTATTGAAACTGCAGCTATTTCACTATGCAATTATTCCAATATTGATCTGACACTAAGCTTGCCCGAGTTATTTGAATCACCAATTAATATCCAGGCCACTATTATTCATAATACCGACAATGGAATTGGAGTGATGTTTAGAAATAAAGAAGACAATAGCACTATCGTAAATACGCTTCATCAATACGCCACATCACAAATTCACCAGCAAGCAGTTTAATCACTTATTTGTTTTTACTGACTTTCTTTCTTTTTACTCGAATTCGTGTTCCATGCTCAAGGGATAAAAGCAGTTCCTGAGCTGAAATTTCAACAGGAAAATAAGTGCCTGAGATTTTAGCACCATTAATACTTGCTCCATCTAATAATGAACCTCTAAAATCAATTCCTCTCAGGTCCGTCATTCTAAAATAAGCACCCCTAAAATCCAGTCCTACTGCATCAATTCCTTTCAAATCAAGAGAACGAAAATCACATGATTTTAAATTACAATACTCACCTGCCTGTTTTTTTGCATTGAATTCATCAATTTTTCCTGCTCTTATAAGTTGATACATTGGATCATTTGAAATTGCTGGCTCATTATTCATTTTCTTCTACCTGATTCGATAATATCTATTTGTAATTGTAGTCTATGTGTTATTAATTGTCCTTGTTCGCGGTACATAACCTTCGGGTCTTATCGCTACTCTACATGTAATTTCAGTACATATCTGCCCAGATATATCATAAAAACCATATTCAAAAACTGGATTGGAACGTCCCTTTTGATCCATTTCATCTCTGATTTTAAGTAACTGTTCATCCGAAAAAATAAATCGTAACTCCAAATCTGTACGCCCTTCACGGACAAAATTCAACTGTAAATTCCGAGTCCAAACTTCACAACCTGGAAAAGATTTTAAACAGGCCAAAGCAGCAATTGGATCAGCAAGTGAAGCTTGAAAACCACCAAACATCCCTCCTCCAGGATTTTTGGACAGGCGAGTCAAAGGTAATTTAATATAAACCTTGCGCCATAGAGGGTCCATTTTCAATACCTTAATTTTCATCAACCAAAATGGTGGATAAAATTTAAGTCGTGTTGCTGGTGAAAAAAATTTCAACAAATTCATTAGTTAGAAATACGTTCCATATTGATCATTTTGTTATTATCATCAAAAGTGATTCTAAAGCTACCATTCACTCCAAACTGATCAACATGTTTTTGCAGAGCATTGGCAGGAAATTGAATAGTCTTTCCTCCTGCCATGGTTACTATCACAGAATTAACTTCTCCTTGATAATAACGAAGGTACTCCTCTACACTTATTTCAAGTCTGAAACGAACTTCATTCATTTTTTAACACCATAATACTCTTTTTTATTCATTCAATTTATTTTAATCTATTTTTTTCATTTTTTAATTGTATTTTAATAATTTTATACTAGAATCCCCTTATTGGAAAAAGCATCTGTATCAAACACCAACTTTATTAATTAATAAATTACTGAATTTACCCTAAAGGAATACCACACATGAAAATGCAAGACATCAGAAAAATCGCTAAACAAAATGGATTAAAAACTGGAAAATTAAATAAAACATTATTAGTAAAACAAATTCAAATCACTGAAGGTAACTTTGATTGTTTTGCTTCTGCATCAAATGACTACTGTGATCAATCAGACTGTATATGGAAGGATGATTGTTTTACTCTGGCGAAGAAAAAAGTAGCAATTTCCTAAGGCGTTGGTTAATTCGGTAGTGGGTTAACCCTAGGTACAACTATTAGCTATATCCTTTTTCTCACTTGTGGGAAAAAGGAATCAAGTATGCGTTATAAACCATATTCAAATGATAGCCTTCCATTTTTTTTCTAATCGTTTTACTGATACTGGCTGAGCTGTTTTTAATTCTTGTGAAAACAATGAAATTCTAAGCTCTTCAATTAACCATCGATATTCTTCTAACTGAACTTCTGAAAAAAATAAAGCTTCAGGAGTATTTTTATCTTCTTTCAAAAACTGGCACTTACTTTCATATTTTTCCCAAAGAGGTGTAACCTGTATTTGGTTTAACCCATCTCGTCGATGATCACTTTTTGCCTTATCCAGACGGGTTATCATTCCCTTAAAATATCGGGGCAAACGTTTTAACCAAATAAGCGGTGTCTTTGCTATAAACCCTTTATATATCAATCGGCTTTGCTGGCTTTTAATATCAGCCAAAGCATTAACTAAGTTAAACGGAATATTTCCTTTGAGTTGTTTACTTAAAGCTTGATTGGCTTCCAGGGCATTCAAAACAGCTTGACTGATATCTGTTTTATTTTGCTCCATAGAATTCTTAACTGCCAAAGTAATGAGTTCAAAGGACTCTTTATCTCTAATAGTATTAATTTTTATAGCACCCAAAGGATCTTTTTCTACACTTTCACGAATACCATTGAGTAAAATCCCATCGACTATGTCCTGTTTTAAATCAGTACAAGAGCCGTAGGGTGTAAATAGAAGACAGGCTTTATCAATATAAGGTAATTGTTTTTGTAAAAGTTTTAACTCTTTTTTCAACACGATTTTTAATAGTCGATAAATCCCCTGCCCATGATTGTCATCAGCCATTTTTTTCTGATCATATAGTTTTATTGCCACACTTTCTCCTTCATCCTTTAATCCCGGATAAAGTGTCATTGTCATACCATGACGTTCAAGTGTCAGCTCTTCAGGTAAAGGTTCAAAGTCCCAGTTTATTATTCCCTGACGCTCAATGGTATTATCAATCCCACCAAAACCATCTTTTGTTTTTTCCAACTGCTCCAGTGCTTTTTCACCCCACTGTTGCTTTAAAATAGTTAAATTTCGACTACTATCCAGTTCATTTCCATCTTTATCAATAATTTTAAAATTCATTTTTAAATGTTCAGGGATTCGTTGTTCAAAATCAGCATGAGCATCCTTTCCCATTTCATGATCCAATTGATTTGATAAAGTGTAAGACAGTTTAGATTTTAAAAATTCAAGTAATTGTTCAATAAGTTGACCTTCGCGAAACTGTTTTTGTTCAAGAAAAGCTGTCACCGTATCTGGCACCGGTACAAATTGCTTGCGGATTACTTTTGGTAAAGCACGTAACAACAAGGTTATTTTTTCTCGAATCAATCCTGGAACTAACCAATCAAAAACATCTTCATCCAGTTGATTAATTATGGTTAAAGGAAATGCCACAGTGACACCATCCAATTCATGTCCAGGTAAAAAATGATATTCAAGTGGTAGTTGTAAGTCTCTGTTGATAATGGTCGGAGGATATAACTCATCAGAAATATGATCGGCATCTTTTTTGAGCAAATCAGATTGCTCTAATTGCAAATAATCAGGCTCTTTTTTTTCAACTTTTTTTCGCCATTGCTCAAAAGCAGCTCGAGTATAAATAAAGTTATTTTGCTCATGCTGGATACGTTGTTGGTAGAATTCAAAAATAGCCAAATCATCTACCAATAAATCTTTACGCCGTGATTTATGCTCTAAGTGCTCCAGTTCATTAATCAGTGCAAGATTATATTTTATAAAACGAGGTGTTTTGCGATTTTGATCCTTATATTCTCCTGTCACCAAAGCATCTCTGATAAAAATTTCCTGGGAGACTTCAGGATCAATAGGCCCATAGTTCACTTTCTTTTTAGCATTAATCACTAAACCATAAAGGCTGACTTTACTCCATGCTGAAACCTGGCCTGTTTTCTCTTCCCAAAACGGTTCATAGTAATGATGTTTTAACAAATGCTGTGCTTGTTGTTCCAGCCAGAGCGGTTCAATACTTGCAACCGTTCGAGCATATACAGCAGAAGTTTCAACAATCTCTGCGGACATTAGCCATTTTGGTTTACGTTTGTATAGACGTGAACCAGGAAAAATACCAAAGCGCATATTACGTGCACCAAGATACACATTTTTATCTTCTTTGGAGCCAATATTGCCTAGAAAACCAGTCAAAAGAGCTTGATGTATTGATGCATAATCCAGTTTATCTTCGTCTTCCTTGATTTTTTCCACGTTGAGAGAAGGCAAATCATTAAATTTAAATCCTAATTCTTTCGCCTGAGTATACAGCTGTTGGTAAAGTTCTCGCCATTCACGCATACGCATAAAGGAAAGAAAGTTTGCTTTACAATATTTCCGTAACTTATTTTGTGTCAGATGTTTTCGTTGAGCTTCGTAAGTCAGCCATAAATTCAAAAAAGTAAAAAAGTCAGAACGTTTACTGGCATATTGCGCATGTTTTTCATCTGCCGCCTGTTGCTTATCTGATGGCCTTTCCCTTGGGTCCTGACAACTCAAAGCGGAGGCAATAATTAAAACTTCTGATAATACATTTTGCTCCTGACCCGCAATAATAATTCGACCAATTTTAGGATCCACAGAAAAACGAGCTAAAGAGCGGCCAATATTCGTTAACTGGCGCGATGGGTTAATAGCTCCTAACTGTTCTAATAAAAGAAAACCATCATTAATTTGTTTCGCAGAAGGTTTTTCTAAAAAAGGAAAGGCTTTGATATCTCCAAGTTTCAAAGACAACATTTGTAAAATCACCTGAGCCAAATTGGTTCTCAGCAATTCGGGCTCGGTAAAACCAGGACGTTGATCATGATCTTGCTCACTATAAAGACGAATAGCAATACCATCACTGACCCGCCCACAACGACCACTACGTTGACGTGCAGAGGCTTGCGATACTTTTTCAATGGGTAAACGCTGGATTTTGTGACGCACACTATAGCGACTAATGCGTGCCAATCCGGTATCAATCACATAACGAATACCAGGTACAGTCAAAGAAGTTTCTGCCACATTCGTTGCCAGAACTATTCGTCGACCACTATGTCCGGAAAAAATTCGACTTTGTTCACCAGGAGACAAACGCGCATAGAGTGGTAAAATTTCTGTATGGTCTGGGTGGTGTTTACGTAAAGCTTCAGCTGATTCTCGTATTTCTCTCTCACCCGATAAAAAAACCAGAATATCACCTTCTGATTCTAAAGCCAGCTCATCCACAGCTGACACAATCCCTTCCACCATATCGCCATCTTCTTCCAGAGATTGATAACGAATTTCAACAGGATAAGTTCTACCTGAGACCTCAATCACAGGGGCATTATTAAAAAATTTGGAAAATCGTTCCGTATCAATTGTCGCTGAAGTAATAATGACTTTCAGATCAGGTCGTCTGGGAAGTAATTGTTTGATATAGCCAAGTAAAAAATCAATATTAAGACTGCGTTCATGAGCTTCATCAATAATTATTGTGTCGTAGCGATTGAGAAAGCGATCAGTCTGAGTTTCAGCCAGCAAAATACCATCTGTCATCAATTTAACATAAGTTTCTTCACGAGACTTATCACTAAAACGGACTTTAAAGCCCACTTTTTCACCCAGAGGAGTATTTAATTCCTGGGCAATGCGACTCGCCACACTTCTTGCTGCTAAGCGACGTGGCTGAGTATGAGCAATTTGTCCATTAACTCCCTGCCCAATACTAAGTGCAATTTTAGGCAACTGAGTTGTTTTTCCTGATCCTGTTTCACCAGCTACCACAACAACTTGATGTTTAGATAACATTTGCTGTATTTTCTGTAGTTTTCTAGAAACTGGTAGTTCATTTGGAAAACTTGGTTTTGGTAGTTTTTTTCTTCGCTGCTCAACTTTTTTTATAGATTGTATAATTTTTTTCTCACAATCACTCAGTAACTTACTAAGTTGGCTAATAAGCTTATCATTAGGTGATGTTTGCTCTTTTTTAACCAACTTTTTTAATAGGCTATAAGATTTGTCTAGTTGCTTTTTAAGTGGAAAGCGATCAAACAAATAACAATCCTTTATTTGACTCTGAAGGGATTGATGTTGTTGTTTATATTGATTGTAAGATGTGCTCTGGTTCATGTTTTTTAAATATTTACATTATTCTTTTAGATTAAAAACAGATTATAACCGAACTGGTTCAAAAAACTTTGACTTCGCTATTTGTTTTTGGACGGTTTCTGCTAGAATTAAAAGATAAATCCCTGACAAAAAACCTGAATGCTATAAAAAATTTCGACTGTAAAGTACAGTCAACCAGCATGCAGAAATATTCAAGGTCTGGAAAAGCCCCACCTTGAAAAGACTGGTAATCGGAGTAGTTAGATGGCTGCCATGCCTAATCTTGATGTTAATGTTGTAAAAAAATTCAAACCGTTAGATTCTTTGAGCGTTGATAAGGTTCAAGAAGTTATTGATAAATCAGCTGTTCAGAAGATTCCTGCTGGGCGGATGCTTTTTAAACGTGGCGATAAAGATAAGTGGACCGTTTATCTATTATCTGGAAAAGTTGAATTAAAACATGCGGATGACTCAAAACAAACCATTGAAGCCAATACAGCTGACGCTCAAGTCGCCATTGCCAACGAAATCCCACGTCCTTCATCTGCAAAAGCCAAAACTGATATCAGTATTCTGATTATTGACCGCGATTTGCTGGATATTTTACTCAATTGGAATGCACCATCAAGTATCGAAGTCTCTGATTTAGATGATGAAGATGAAGATTGGATGACCCGATTTTTACAATCCAATGCTTTTTTGCAACTCCCAGCATCTAACATTCAGGCCTTAATGATGCGCCTGGTTGAAACCCCTTTAGCTCAAGGTTCAACCGTTATTAAAGAAAATGATGATAATGATGATAAATTTTATATTATTCAACAAGGTCGTTGTCTGGTCACCAAAACAAATACCAACACAGGAGAAGAAGTTACTTTAGCTGAATTACGCTTAGGAGACGGTTTTGGTGAAGAAGCTCTAATCACTGGTGGTACTCGTGGTGCGAGTGTAACCATGAAAACAGACGGTGTCATACTGTCTCTAGACAAAAAAGACTTTATTGATCTTCTTGTTTCACCACTCATTCATCGTATTGAGCAAGAGGAGGCAGTTTCACTTGATCAATCAAAGTTCCAACTTGTCGATATCAGAAATGAGGACGAATTTGCAGTTAATGGCCTGCCAAATAGTCATAATATTCCAATTAACCTAATCCGAACACAATTAGGAAAAATAGCAGCAGACAAACATTATATCCTTTATTCTGGTCATGAAAATCGTAGTATCGCTGGTGCCTTTTTGTTTATTCAACAAGGTTATGAGTGCTCTATTATTGAAGGAGGTATTGGTGAAGCCGACATTTCAACTCAACCTAATAAATCCAAGCCAGCAGAAAAAACAGTCACTAGAAATGAACCTAAAGCAAAAGCAGTAACCTCTGCCCCAGAAGTTAAAAAGGCCAGTCCTCAAAAAATTGAAAAGCCTCTTGCCTCAAGTTCAGCTCAAAGCACGCCAACACCATCTGATCGTCGCCATGAAACACTAACTTCTCCTGAAGTTGAAGCAGCACGAAAAAAAGCAGAAGCACAATCAAAACAATTGAATATTGCTGAATCCGCTCGGAAAGAAGCAGAAGGAATGGCTGCGGATTTAAGAAACGAAGCACATGAAGCACTGAAAAAGGCAGAACAGGAAGCTAAACGAGCACAACAAGCTGAACTTGCTCTTAAAACAGCCCAACTCAAGGCAGTCCAGTTGGAAGCTCAACAAGAAGAGCAGGGACAATCATCTCAGGAACTGGATAAAATTAAACAACTGGTGGAGGAAGAAACTCGTCTGAAAGCCGAAGCTGAAGCCTCACGTCAAAAAGCAGAACAAGAAGCAGAAAGTTTACGCCTTGAGGCAGAGTCTGCTCGTAAATTAGCAGAAAAAGAAGCACTTCGAGCAACTGAAGCAGAAGCTGCTCGCAAAGAAGCAGAAGAAAAAGCAAAAGAGCTTCATAAAGAAGCTTTACAAAAAAAATCAGATGAAGTCGACAACGCATTATCAAAAGCCAAGTCGGAAGCAGAACGCGCAGAAAGTGCTGAACTTGAAGCCAGCCGTCTAAAAGAAGAGTCTGAACAAGCTCTTCAGAAAGCAGAAACTGAAGCCAAACGAGCTGAAGCAGCAGAACAGGCAAGAAAAGATGCTGAAGAAGCCATTCGCCAGGCCAGTCAGGAACAATTAAGCGAGAAAGAAGCCGCTTTAGAAGAAGCTAAAAAACAATCTCAAGAAGAAGCTAAGCGTGCTGAACAAGCCATTGAAGAAGCAGAAAGAGTCAGACAAGAAGCCGAGCAAGCTTTAAAACAATCAGAAGAACTGGCTAAACTCTCTTCTCAAGCTGAAACCGAATTGTTAAATGCCAAAAATGAAATTGAGCGCCTGAGAAAAGATGCTGATGCTCGTCAGCATGCAGAAATTCATGAAGCTCGAATAAAAGCTCAAGAAGAGAAAGAACGAGCAGAAAAAATTGATGCTGATAGAGAGGCCGCTTTAGCTGAAGTTGAACGTCTTAAACAGGAAATGCAAGAAGCCAAAGCTCAAATGGCTTCAGAGCTGGAAAAACAGCAGCAGGAACAAGTCGAATTACAAGAACAACAGTTTGGTCACATAAAGTCTTCCGCTGAAGACGAAATTCTGCATATGAAAGCAGAAATGGATGCTGCTCAGGAGGCTCTCTCAGAAGAATATGCTCGCTTGAGTATGGAACAAGAAGCTGCATTGCAAGAAAAAATAAATCAGGCTCAAAAAGATGCCGATCAGCATGAAAACGAACGCCTGGCAGCAGAACAAGCTCGTCAAGATGCTCAAGGAGAAATGCAGCGGCTGGCAGAGCAAATGAAAAATGAAAAAGCGGAACGTGAAGAGCAGGAAAAATTACGTTCAGCTGAACTTGCTGAAGCACAGCAACGAATAGAAAGTGCCAATGAACGAGCCCAGGCCGCAGAAATTGCCCGTAAAGAATTTGAGGATGAACTAGAGCAGGTTAAAGCCGAAACAATCCAGACCAGAGAAGAGATGGAACAACTGCGTCAAAATATGGCTCAAGAAATCGAATCAGAGCGTCAGGAACTTGAGGCAGCTGTTTTAAAACAACGGGAAGATATGGCCAATGAAATTGAATTGGAACGTAAAGAACTTGAGGCAACCGTTTTAAAACAGCGTCAGCAATTGGAGTTAGAAAAGGCTTCACTAGAAGAAGAAGCTCAAAAACTTGAAGAAGAAGCGATTAAATATCAACAGGAAATTTTTGCTTTTAAAGAGCAAGTTGAAGCAGCTAAGCAAGAAGCTCTTGATGAAGCAGAAGAACTTCGAACACAAAAAGAAGCGTTAAAAAAACAAACTGAAGAAGAAACCAGAAAATTAAAAGAACAGTTAGAAAGTGCTCGTCAAGATGCTGAAAAAGAGGTCAAAGAACTTAAGAAGCAAAAGTTAGAATTGGAAAAACAAGCCAGGGAAGAAGCTCTCGAACTTAAAGATCAACTGGAGCAGATCCAAATTAATAAAACACTTCAGGAGCAATCTATTGCCCTACAAAGAAGTGAGTTGGAACGTATGCAATCTGAAGCAGACAATGCTCGTAACCAACTAGAAGCTGAGTCACTACGCTCTCGTGAAATAGAGCGCCAAAATGCTTTACTTAGAGCTAAAGAGGAAGCAAGAAAGCAAGCCATCGAAGAAGCAAAACGTCGTCGTGAACAGCTTTTGGGCAAAACTCAAGAACCAGTGCCTACCGTTCAAGAAGAAGTCGCTCCCCCTGTTTTAAAAACATCTGTATCAGACTCAGACAGCTCTGTTCACGATGATCTAAAAGCAGCTTATGACTCAATAAAAAAAGAGAATGGCGCATAGTAATTCCAATAGTCCGTCCTGACAATAGAAACTATCAAGCTTAATCTTTATGCCGGAGACTACACGCTACTCTGTTCCTGCTAAAGCAATTGAAGTCGTTACTGAAATCAAACGCAGCCGTTTTATTGCCCATATTGCACATTGCAGTAACACAGAAGAAGCTTTTAGCGTCATTGAGCAAGCTAAAAAACACTATCCTGATGCCCGTCATCACTGTTGGGCCTTTATAGCCTGCCCTCCCTTATCCTCGTCAGCCGTACGCTTTTGTGATGACGGAGAGCCTTCAGGAACAGCGGGAAGGCCGATACTGAATGTTCTTCAACATAGCCATTATGGTGAAATAGTCTGTGTTGTCAGCCGCTATTTTGGAGGTATAAAATTAGGGGCAGGAGGACTAGTCCGCGCTTATAACAACAGCACTCAGGCAGCTTTAGAAAAATTAGTCATTAAAGAAGTTGTCGAGCTTTCAACAATTCAAATTCAATTTTCCTATGCTTTTGAATCATCAATACGACATTATCTTGAATCAATGAATATCATGCTCCATCATGTAGACTATCAGGAATTGATCATTTTTCATTTAAATATTGAAAAGATACTGATACCACAAATGATGCAGCAAGTTAGTAACCTGTGCAAAGGTAATGTATTATTAATCAATCCTGAATCATTAAACGAAAACTAACGAATGTCCAGCATAAACACAAACAATAATTCATCTGAAGCAAAGAAATTTAGCAATTGTCTGGATAATTTTTTTAAGCGTTTTATCAATACAATACATGCTGAAACAGGCAAATTACCTATTATTCAATATGAACCTGATTGGCCCTCAGTCTGTCAACAAGGAGAGCCATTTCTCACGGAAGAAATGATTAATTCTATCTATTGGCAACCAATACAAAGAGAGTCTAATAATGCCTTATCAGGCCTTGAAAAAGCACTGGATATTGAAATACATCAAGATTTAAAGATCTTTTTTAGCCATTATTGGTCTGAACAAATAGATACGATTTACCAGCAAGGCAATTTAACCCTGCTGTTTGTATGGAACCAGACAGATATGGATCGACTGATTGAAAATCAAATTGGTCATGCTTTAAATAAAATTCGTAATAAACAAACACTCACATTTTTTATTGCATGTACTGATTCAGACTATATCATCAGTCTTGAAAATGATTCAGGACAGGTTGTTCTTGAACGTCCAGGTTATCCAGCAGAAAAAGTACTGGCAAGCAATTTAACCCAATTTATCAATGAGCTGGAATACGGCAAATTATCATCCTAAGATAGACTTATGCTAAAGAATTTTTTTGACAAACTCACATTCAAGCCCGACCCAATTCGACTCTATTCTTCTGGAATCAGCGATGTGGGACAACGCCGGGATCATAATGAAGATAATTATCTCATTGATGAAAAATTGGGCTTGTTTATTGTGGCTGATGGAATGGGAGGACATGAAGCAGGTGAAATTGCCAGCAAACTAGCAGTTGAAACCATTTTTAATCATATAAAAAAGTTAAATGAAACCTACAAGCAAAAGAGCTTAAATAATAAAACTGAAACAACCGAAATAATTCATGGTTTACTTCAGGATGCTGTTGAAGATGCTAACAATCAGACTCATTGTTATAATCTAGCTAAAGGTTTATCTGAAGGTAAAGGAATGGGAACCACGGTCACAGGTTTCCTAATCAGCTCCCTGGATGGCAGCGGAATAAAAAAACTTTATACATTTAATGTTGGCGACAGTCGCACCTATTCATTTCGACAAGGCGAACTGTCTCAACTGAGTACTGACCATAGTCATTATCAATTATGGATTGAAACAGGAAAAGATGGTCCTAAACCAAAACATAATATTATCTACAAAGCCATTGGCCCCTGGCGAAGAATCGTAGCTGAACAACATACCATTCCGATTTCATCAGGCAGCCTTTTTTTACTATGCTCAGATGGTCTTAGCGATATGCTCTCTGATAAAGAAATACGCCAAGTTCTTCATACAAACAGTGACAAGAGCCTCAATGAAATGGCTCAGGCTTTAATCGATGCTGCTAATCAAGCGGGGGGGAAAGATAACATCACGGTTGTTCTCGTCAAACCATAAATTACATTTTTGATGTCTTTTCTATATTATTTCAAATAACTTTAAACCATCATAAAAGAGCACAACAGAAAAAAGACACAAAACCATACCAAGAAAGCGTAAAGAATATATATACATATTCTCTTTCAAAAAAGATTTTGAATGTCCAACCAATAAAGCCAAAACAATTTTTGTTCCTACGAGAAAAAAATAAAAGCTAACAATAAAAGCTAGAGGTGCGAAAACATTTAGATTCATTGCTTTAGTCATAATGGGAGCACCAACACTTACCCAAAACAAATAAGGGTGAGGACTTAAAGCATTAACCAACATTCCTTTTAATAAAGAGTTTGGCTTTACCTTATCCTCAGACAAACTAACACCCGTTGTCCCTATACTTTTATAACCCATGAATAAAATAAAAAAACCACCCACAAAAGAAATGATTCCTAAGACATAATTAAAATTAGATAACTTTGATAAAATAAATAACGTTAAAAGGATTATTGGTAAATCTGTAATGATTGGAGCAAAAGCAACTTTAATCCCTGCTTTAACATCATGCTGCAGTGTTTCTGAAACAACCAGAGTCAGAAGTGGTCCAGGAGCAAAACCTGCTGCCAAACCTAATAATATTCCTGTTAAAAGATAATGTGACATTTTTAGTTTCTAATATTTTTTTTAAGAAGCATAAATTCAAACCTTAACGATAACCAAAGTGAGTAAGAAAAATCACTCAAAAAAATATTAATCATTTTGTGTCACTACCCTTTTTAAACATATCCTGGTAAGTATTTTTAAAATTCAATCAATAACCTATTTAATGCCAATTGTGGATGAATAATAAAGTACCATATAGAGAAATAAAAGTTCATACAATAGAGTAAAAAATGACTTTTTTATAGTGCGTAGAACGACTCAGTTTTATGGCTCACTCCCAGAAAGCAGATATAATGATTTCAGTCCATCACGGAAAACACTGATTCTTATTTTTCTGGACATTTAATGTATCTTTAAAAAAATGAAATGTTTTTAGTCTGCTTGTAGGAATTACCTTACTTATTGGAGTACTTTCTCCCCTTATAAAAATTATTGAACCAGATTATGATTAAAATAGTATAAAGACTATGAAAGTAGAATTTTTCTATATTTCATAGTCTAATATCAGTTTATATGGAAACATTTCTATTTTTTATAGGGTAATATCATAATAAGTGGAAAGTGATTAATTTAAGTCTGAATTTTCCATGTTTGGTAGGCAAATATAAGAATAAATGGAAAGTTTTTACAGGTATAAGAAATAATACATGGAAAATTTTCTATGTATTCGAATAGTTAGATTTAAGAGGAAAAATGAAAGCATACAAAATAGGAGTTAAATTATTAGGATTATTTTTTATATTCTCTGGAATCTCAATGCTTCCAAGTATGTTAATAATGGCTGTTTCTAGCCCAGGTGGTGAACTTGGTATTATATCCTTTATATCATTAGCAATGCCTTTATTTACCTTTTTGGCTGGACTATTTGTTTTTATAAAAACAGATTTTATTGTCTCCAGTTCCAAGCTGGATTTTAAAAGTGATGAAATAACAGATGATAATAATTTTAATTTTTCAAGTGCAATACAGTTATTAGGCTTATTCTTCTTTATTTCACATTTTGCTGATGCAATTTCAGATGTTTTTACAATTGTTGCCTACAACCCAAATGATGAAAAAACATTATTTGATACTAAATTTTATTTAAATTCATTGGTAGCATTTATTGGCTTGACTTTGGTTTTTAAAGGTAAATCGTTAGCAAAACATATCAATGAAACAACAGAGTAACATCTAACCAAGTGTCGCAATGTATCACCAGAGCTTAGCGTCTAATCAAAATATGGAGAGCATCGATAAGATTTTATTTTTAAATCTCTTCTCTGGAAGCTCTGGTGAAAATTGAACACAACGTTAAAACTCAACCAGGAAATCAAACATAGTGCGTAATTTAAAATATGTATTAAGACAGAGCTATGAAGCTAGTAGAGCACTAATAATAGGTATTAATGAATACAAGCACGCCTCACCTTTAGGTTACGCTGTCAGTGACGCAGAAGAAATTCAAGAAATACTTGTCAAAGAGTTAGGATTTGATAACAAAAATGTTATTTTCTTAATAGATAAAGATGCCACAAAAACAAAAATTCTCAAAGCTTTTCACTCATTCACATCTGAAGATATACAAGTTGACGATAGAGTTTTAGTTTTCTTTGCGGGCCATGGCCATACTAAAACCGGATTTCGTGGAGAGGTAGGATATTTAGTCCCGCACGATGCCGACATGGATGACTCTTCATCATTTATACGGTGGGATGAATTAACAAGAAATGCAGAGCTAATAAGAGCTAAGCACATTCTTTTTATTATGGATGCTTGCTATGGAGGACTAGCAGTAAACAGAGATATACAAGCTGGTAGCAGTAGGTTTTTAAAAGACATGTACCAGCGATTCTCTCGGCAGGTTATAACAGCAGGGAAGGCTAATGAAGTAGTTGCTGATTCTGGTGGTCCATTACCAAATCACTCAGTTTTTACTGGGCACTTAATAGAAGGAATTAGAGGGAGTGCAGCTAACGAGTATGGGGTCATCACTGCAAGTGGCCTAATGGCTTATGTATATACAAAAGTAGCTAACGATATTAACTCGGATCAAACTCCTCACTATGGACAATTTGATGGCGACGGTGACTTTATAATTTCGTCACCTAAATCTGAAAATGTCTCAGAAGATGACAGCAAAGATATTGATGAACTGATATCAGTGCCATATGCAGAGATATCGAGAAAAACTGTAAATCTTGAAGAGAAGGTAGATTACGTAAAAGAACTGCTTTCTTCACAAAAATCGCAGATAAAACTTCACGATTTTATTATAAATGAAGTAAGAAAATTTCTCTCGTTAACAAGTGAAGATAATTTCGCATCACGCGGTAGCTTCACTGATGAAGAACTACTCGAAAGAATTTCATCATATGAGGCTTATTCTAAGGACTTGTGTGCAATAATTGGAATAGTCTCATATTGGGCTACAGATAATGAATTTAGCGTCTTAAGCAAAATTGTCTCTAGGGCAAGTGACAGACTTCTCGAGTCTGAAGGCGGACTTACTATATGGATCAACCTCCGGTGGTACCCTCTTCTTCTAATTTTATATCATGCCGGGATTGCAGCCATTGAAAGTAAAAATTACAAAAGTCTAACTAATATATTTTACACAAAACTAGGCGAATCAGAATATGGGAGCAAAGATAGTTTATTTGTTCAAAAGCTATCAAATGGAGTTCTGGAACTTGCAAGAAGCAACATTTTTAAGAAAATACCAGGCCATGAGCAGCACTACGCACCGGACAGTGAGTATATATTTAAACAAATACAGCCAATGCTAGATGATCTATTTTTCTTGGGAAAAAGTTACGAGTCTGAATTTGATGAATTTGAGATTTTATATGCACTTGTTGTCGCAGATCTTAGAAAGCAATCAGATGGCTATATGTGGGGGCCTATTGGAAGATTTGGGTGGAAACATAAAAGCAGAGATAACTCTCCATATACAAAGCTTATACTTGAGGCAAAAGCATTCAAAGATCAATGGCCGCCAATTAAGGCGGGAATGTTTGGAGGGGATTATGAAAGATTTGAAGCCGTTGCTAATGAATTTAAGGAATCACTCAACAATCTCAATTGGTTTTAAAGCTCTAACAAGAAAATGGAGTGGGAATTTCGTAAAATTTTCATTGGTTGAAAAGGAAAGCAGCCAAACTTTGTATAACTGGTTACACAGTCGTTAGCAAAAAAGGTTTTTCATGTTCGAATATAAAATTGCAGGTTGGTTTGAAGTTGATGAGAAAATGCATGATAACCTACTAAAACTTATAATGAACGATGAATAACTACAAAATGGATGGCTTGTACAAAATAGAGATAAATATCATATTGAACAAAATTCATTTGTTTATTATGGGAATATAGTATGTAAAAATTAACAAAAAAAAAATTTAAAATTAGTTACTTTTATCGCAGAAAATATAGCTACTAATTACAGTGATTGTCCTGAGAATATTAATGGTGAATTTATAATCAATCAAATACAACATAAAGAGCCAGAGTTACGAATAATAATAGGAGGGGGACATTTTAATGTTGTTGAGACAATTGAAGAGTAGGACTAAACCTTATGCTTTATGGCTTTCTATTTCTTATCTGGTCCACCCCTGCGCTTATTGCAGGCATGCTTGGCTGGTCCGGCATTTGGGGAACGGGTAGTGCTTTTGTTGAATATCTCATTCCATTGCCAGTGGGTGGGGGTGTTTTTCATGTTCCTGGGCTTGTCTTGAGTATTGTAGCACTGAAAGTTCTGGATAAAGATAATTCCCGAATGAATATGCTTGTTAGCTATGGGGCTTTTACTCTATTGATTGTCATGCTCACATTGCATATTGATTTCACTCGTTTTTATAGTTGGCTTACAACCGACTATCAACCATACGGTTCACCAATACGCTTTGATAGTAACGCCGTTTACCTGTTCATATTAACTGATGCATTCTGGGTTTGGATTTACTCTATTCTTAAAGGTCAACGTTTTAGACTTTTTAATTCAATTGTTGTTATTGCACTCCCCCCTGTTATATTATTGTTTCAAATAGCCGAACAAACAGTAACTGGCCCCAGTTTTGAAATTGGAGGGAGCAAGATGGGGAAAAACCACGGCCAAGAAAGTCAGTTTGTTTTTACTACCGCCAGTTATGACAAAGAGCTCTTACTTGCCTGGTTAGATGAAAAAAACTATATAGGCACACCGTGGTTTAATCCCAATACTGAGCATGAGGCGATTATATTCACCAACAGCATGCAATTAATTAAATGGCGTAAATTCGATGATATTAATGAACATAATATTATTGCTACGGTTTGTAGTTATGAGGAAGATAAATCACGAACTATACATCAAGGCTTATATAATTGCTTTTCCGGTAAAGAAACCTTGCGCATGAAGCTGGATAAAATAAGCCGGAATAACCCAACAGGCTTTCACCCTTGGGTGAATGACTGGTATGCACGAAACCTGTTATGCGAGGAGGTTTCGATTCCTGGCGATAGAAACCGACATAATATAGCACTGTACAACACCTGCATTGGCTTGAGCCATTCTTTTGAGAAGGATATGAAAAGGTTTATGAATAGTTATGGCAAAGATTCAGAAGAAATGGCTTTTATTGTTCAACTTGCAGAACAAATGGGATTGCCCAGAGAAATTCCGCCGTATAAATTACAATAAATGAAGTTCAGAATGACCATCTCATATATTGGTATCATGCTTCGGCTATTTAGTATGGCAAAATTGAGTAATTCTACAGCCCCGTTATGCAAAAAAAGCAATTAAGAATATGTCACCACTGAAACTTGCAAATAGATATATGGAAATATTTTATGGCGGAGAATCAATTGATACTCTAGCAAGTATATTTTCAGATGAGTTTTCGTTTAAAGGACCATTTTATGAATTCAATACAGCTACAGAATATATTAAATCACTGAAAGTCGATCCACCAAGAGAAGTCAGGTATAAAATTATAGAAACATACGAAAATGAAACTTCTGCTTGTTTAATTTACCAATTTTCAAAGCCTGGTATCTCTACGATAATGTCTCAAATATTTGAGGTTACTAATGGAAAAATTTCAAGAATTTTACTTGTTTTTGATACAAGGGACTTCACATAACAAAGTGCTTGTTCGGACACAAAATCAGGAGAGGTTCCATCCTTTTATTTAAGTTATTACCATCAGAGTATAGAAGTTTAATCTTCCAAAACTCATACTAACGTTCAGATAATGCCAACTTAGCTCCTAACATTGCAAAGCTTACCGCAAAAGCTCGTTGCATATATTTTGTAATCTTTGGAGAGTTAATAATATAAGCACGAATACTATTGGCAAGTAAACCATACAAAATAAAAATAAAGAGTGTCATTGCCATAAAGATAGCTCCAAGGACTAGCATATTCACAAGAGGCGTTTCCGCTTGTGCAGGAACAAACTGTGGTAAAAAGGCTAGGAAGAAAAGTGTCAGTTTTGGATTTAAAATATTTATTAGAAAACCTTTTAAGCTAATCCTTAACATATCTATTGTATTTTTTTCATCTTTGAGCACCAAAGCTCCCGCCGCCTTCCAGGTTGACCAGGCTAAATATAATAAATACAACACACCTGCAAGTTTTATGATTTGAAAACCAATAGCACTTGCATGAAGGATAGCTGCTAAGCCCAAAATACTAGCACTTAGAGAAGGAACTATCCCTGCGGTACATCCTAGTGCAGCAAACATACTGGCTCGTGCTCCCTGAAATAAGCCTGTTGAAATGGTATAAATAACTCCTGTTCCAGGAATTAAAACCACTACTAGAGTCATAATTAAAAATTCAACACTGATCATCTGGCTCTCCATTTCTTATATTTTAGGTTAACAATACTCAGTCACAATCTACTTCCTGTGCAGCTTGTATGATCAAGTCTGCGCCTTGGTCTTTTTTCCAGGCATTTTCACTTAACACACATCTAAAATGTTTTGCTCCATTACAGGAATGCATCAATCCTAAAACATGGCGGGTCAAATGAATAAGAGGCACTCCTTTTGTCATTTCCTGCTCAACATAATCGGCATAAGCATTTATGATTTCTTTTCTTGTTGGCTTTTTCTGCGTAGCACCATAAAACGCCTGATCAACATCAGCCATTAAATAAGTATTATGATAGGCTTCGCGGCCTATCATCACACCATCAACATGATCAAGATGAGCATGCATATCAGTCAATGTTTTAATACCACCGTTAATAGAAAGATGTAATTCTGGAAAGTCTTTTTTTAATTGATAAACAAAGTCGTATCGTAAAGGAGGAACATCTCGATTCTGTTTTGGACTCAGTCCTTCAAGCCATGCTTTTCTGGCATGTATTGTAAAATAATTGCACCCTGTTTGGCTCACTGCTTCGACAAGTGATTGTAACTGATCATAATGATCTTCATGGTCGATACCGATTCGAGTTTTAATAGAGACAGGAATATTCACACTATCAACCATTGCACCAATGCATTCAGCCACCAATTCTGGCTTCGCCATTAAACACGCACCAAAAGCACCAAATTGAACCCGATCACTAGGACAACCCACATTTAAATTTATTTCATCATAGCCATATTCTTCTGCCAATTGACAACATTTGGCTAAAGCAACAGGATCACTCCCTCCCAGTTGCAAACTTAAGGGGTGTTCTTCCTTGTTATGCCCCAGAAATCGTTCCAGATTATTACCATGAAGAATGGCGCCTGTGGTGACCATTTCAGTATAAAGCCACATATTTTTTGAAACCAGGCGTAGTAAATAACGAAAATGCCGATCAGTCCAGTCTAACATAGGTGCTAAACTGACTTTTCTAGGGTTTGTATGTGGCATTTATCGAAAACCTTTATTACTATTTATAATTACATGAATACTGAAATTTCTAATTGAAAAATCGGGTCATATAATATTATACTTTGCTACATTCATGAACCACAAACTTACATTCCAAAAAGACTCTTTAACACACATCAGCTTAATACGCTTTTACCTTAAAGAAAAAGAGGACAATAGCTGTATGACATGTTCAATCGGTTTACACTCTAAAGGCGAGTATCGGTATTTTTTAAACACGTCATTCATTGTATCCACTCTTATTTTATTTCTTATCTCTGGTCTTCACCCTACCTTTGCCAGCAAAGCCAGTGTCCAGGTTGATTTAAGCGATCCTTATAAAAAACAACGTAATCTTTTTTTAAAAGCAGAAAAAGCTTTTAAAAAGAAACAATACAATAGCTATAAAAAATATTATGCCAAGTTAGATAACTATCCTCTGCAAGCTTATTTAAAATACAAAGAATATCGCAATAAACTTTCCAGTTTAAGTGAGCAACAAGCATTGCAGTTTTTTAAAGATTATTATGATACTCCTTATGAAGGTTGGCTACGAACAGTCTGGCTCGATAGAATGGCAAAAAAACAACGTTGGCAACAATACCTTAATGCTTATACCCCACAAAAATCCACCACACGTCAATGTCACTATCTCAATGCATTGATTCAAACAAACAACAAAGCTCAGGCTTTTGAACATGCTCCTGAACTATGGCTTGTCGGCGAATCTCAACCACGCAGTTGTGATCCAGTGTTCAGTGCTTTTAAAAAAGCAGGGAAAATGACATCTGAATTACTCTCTGAGCGAATTAAACTGGCCATGCAGAAGGGGCGTACCAGTTTAGCCACATATTTAGCTCGTTCACTCAACAAAAATGATAAAAAATGGGTAGCAGAATGGATAAAGATTTATCGAAAGCCAGCCCACATCATCAATAACCCGCTCTTTAAGCAAACACATCCAATGAAGAGTACCATTCAAGTTCATTCAGTAGAACGCATGGCTCGTCATCAACCCAAAGCAGCAGTGAAATTATTAACACAATTATCAAAAGAGAATAGTTTTTCTCAAAAAGAACTAGACAAAATGTATCGTGCTATTGGCATGAAACTAGCCTATCGCCATGGTAAGGGTGCCTGGTACTGGTTGAATAAAATAAGTGATGACAATAGTGATAAAACCGTACGTCAATGGCGTGCTCGCAGTGCTATTCGCGAAGATAATTGGCCGGCAATTACCAGTTCAATAAACCGTATGTCAGAAGAAGAACAAAAAGACTTTCGTTGGCAGTATTGGCTGGCATCAGGAAAAGAACAACAAGGTGATAAAAAAGGAGCACAGGAAGATTTTTATCAACTGGCGCAAAACAGGAGTTATTATGCATTTTTAGCTGCCGATAAAATGGATATGCCTTATGAATTACAGAATGCTCCATTATCACCCGATAGCCAATCTCTTAAAAAGGTAGCCCAACACCCAGGCATTTTACGAGCTCGTGAATTTTATCTTTTGGGCAGAACAACAGATGCTCGCCGCGAATGGTATTTTACTACACAGAAACAATTGGGTAATGATGAACGAGCCATTGCTGCAAAAATAGCTCAGCAGTGGGGTTGGCATAATCGCGCAATCATCACAATGGCTCACACAGATGAACGCAATGATATCGGCTTGCGTTTCCCTGTATTACAAAAAGAACGTGTCACTAAATATTCACAGAAACAAGAATTACAACCTGCTTATACAATGGCAGTCATTCGCCGGGAAAGTGCTTTTGCCACCGATGCTCGCTCAAGAGTCGGTGCTTTAGGTCTGATGCAAATCATGCCTGCTACGGGAAAAGTCATTGCTCGAAAACTAAAAGTAAAGTTCAGTAGTAAAAACCAATTACTCAGTCCTGAAACGAATGTTCAGTTTGGTACAAAATATCTAAATATGATGCTTAAGAAATTTCATAAACAACCGGCACTGGCCAGTGCTGCATATAATGCTGGAGGTCATCGAGTTCGAGCCTGGTTACCTGAGGATAAAGATATGGCTGCTGTTCGCTGGATTGAAAGCATTCCATTCAAAGAAACTCGTGAATATGTCAGCAGTATTTTGGCTTATACTGCCATTTATGAGCATCAGTTAGAATTACCTCAAACTCGCCTGAGTTCTGTGATGCCGGATGTACCTAAAAAATAGAGCTTGTAGAAAAAGAACAGTGGTTAATTAGCCCTGTTCTTTTTCTATTCGTCTCATCATACTAATCCAGTGATTTAAAGAGTTATCATCATCAATTGCAATCATTTTATTATCTGATAACCACAGCCCGTCACTATTAAAACTAAACATAAAAGTTAAATCCAGACGCTCAGATTTTTTTAATAATTTTTTATTAAAGTTATCTAATATTATTGGTGTGGAGTCTAAAGTTGGATAATAACTTAAGACCATATGGTTTTGCTGATCTGCCATTTTGACATAACTGATCCTGAGTTGTTCTGCCGGTACATCCAAGGCCAATAATGTAAAATATTTTGCAATGCTAAAGTCTTCACAGTCACCGGCATTACGAATTAAACTCTCAATTGGAGTGGCCCAATAATCTTTTTTGTTCCATAGCTCTTTATCAGAAACCCAGTTCATCCGATTAAAAAAGTCATTCACTAATTTTATTTTTTCTTCTTCCGTCTTACCTAAACTGTGATGAATTAAGTTTTCCCATGCAGTGAAGCGCTGACTTGTTTGCTTATCATGTTCAGAATTGATCTGATGGTTAGCCTCTGCCATAAGAAAATCAAATTTATCAGTATGATCCGCATGAGCAGCAATACAGCAAAAAGGAGCTGAGACAAAAGACAGTTTAACCAGATTGAGTGCCAAACATTTGGAGTACTTTGCAATCATACAACTTTCTCCTAATACAGAACCTTAGAAAAATACCACATACAATATGATTTTATTTCAGTTTAGCACAAGAAAAACTTCTTAGCGTACGTATTTCCACAGACAGTAGTCTCGGTTTATACGTAGATCAAACTGCAACTTTGGCTTTAATTGGAGGATGAGGATCATAACCTTCCAGCTCAAAATCTTCTAATTTATAATCATAGATACTATTTGGCTTACGATTAATCTTTAAAGTAGGTAATGGACGCGGCTCTCTTTCAAGTTGGGTTTTAACTTGATCCATATGATTGCTGTAAATATGTGCATCACCGATAGAAATAACGAGATCACCCAACTCCAACCCCGTTTGCTGACATAAAATGTGCACCCACAGAGCAGCTTGAGCAGTATTAAAAGGATTACCCAACAATAAATCATTTGAGCGAATAGTACACATTAAACTCAATTTATTGTCGGCAACATTAAATTGATAGAGAAGGTGGCATGGAGGCAAAGCCATTTTACCATTTTGAGCATTTTCCTGTGGAGACATTGACTCGTCTGGCAGATATTCACAGTTCCAACCATGAAAGAGAATACGTCTTGAATAAGGGTTGTTATTAAGCAAATCAACGACATAGTCAATTTGATTAATAGTGCTCCCTTCTTTCGTAGGCCATGCAGTCCATTGTTTACCATATACAGGCCCTAAATCACCGGTCTCTGTAGCCCATTCATTCCATATGGTTGCATCCAGATCATTAATATTTGTACTGCCAGACAAAAACCAGAGCAACTCATTAACTACCGATTTAAAATGGACTTTTTTAGTAGTTAATAATGGAAATCCTTTGGACAAATCATGTCTGAATTGGCAACCAAAAATTGAAGTGGTTCCAGTCCCGGTGCGGTCAGACTTAACCGTGCCATTTTCAAGGACATTTCTAAGTAAATCCAAATATTGTTTCATTCTGTTTCCTGCCTGTTAAAAGCCTTTAGCCAAACATAAAAAATAGTCACAGAATTGTATTATATCTCCTATAGATATGCCATGCGTTTAAAATTTATTGTCTAAACCCCATAGACATCATTAACAGAAGTACCTGCTAAACGAGCATAATAACGCGCACGATAAATCAGCCTTTTTTGAGTATCACTGTCTTCAAAGGCACTGCGATCATGTAATACATTATTACTAACGAGCCCCATTCCAGACTCCAGCTTACCCTGATAGCTATACTTTGAATCACACTCAAGCCAGTATTCCAATCGTTTCAATGCTTCAAGTGTTAATGGATCATTTTTCCAGATCACATTCTGTGTTCTGATGGTATAACGCATGTGTAAATCACCACTTGCGGGATTGATGGAGAAGACAGGTCCTGCTTCTTCTTTTCTAGCTATAACACCATCTTTACCAATCCTTGGAGGAATTATCATGACATCATCAGCCATCAAAGCACGGATATAATCGGGGTTCTCATCTCTTAATTTAATATAAACAATTTCATGATCCATCAGACGATTCTCACCACCATCTGGTGCAGGCATCACACAATGTAAGTTAAGTCCATGAATTTGCTTTTCAGCGATATTGTAATAACCATCAGTATGCCAATTAATCGCACGATTACTGTATGGAATAAAGTCCTGTCTGGCACCATTATCAACCACTTTGAGTGAGGTCAAGCCCGTTTCATCCGCCAACCAGTTGCGATCAAGATCAATCAATTTAAACGCACGTCCCATTGACAATGGAATTTCAGGATCAGGATCATCACCCGTTTTACCTGCATAGATCACCATATTGGCCTTTTGGCATAAAGTCAGTAGTTTCTGATGCTCTGAACCCGTTAATTTTCTGGGATCATTGAGTTCAACGACTAAATCACCCAAAGTTTCAGGGTAATCTGCCAACTTTAAATCACGCCACTGCTGATATAATTCATCATTATTCAGGTCAAATGGTGTAGCAAGTGGTGCTGTTTGTTTGTTACTTAAGCTCATAAAAATTATCCCTCTGGAGACGATAATTAAAAAAACGCAATGCATACAATTATCATCATGCAAAAAATTGAGGCACTATTTAAATACAATTTGAAAAGAATAGAATTGATGAAGATCAGGCAAAATGAGCTTACTTAGCTTTTTCAGTTGCTCAAAATAACAATATTACAGTCATTGAAGAGCCAAAATGAAGAAACCATCTGATGGTAAAATTTAATAATTATAAAAAAACAATGTCTAATATCGCTTTAATCTTGTCCTTTTTAATTGGTTTTTCAATGAATCCATTCATATGAGCATTACGGCACAACTTCCGAATCCCCTCACTATCATTACCGGTCAGGGCATAAATTGGTGCAAAAGAAAGTTTTTTCTCTCGAATAATTGCTGATGCATCCAAACCGCCCACTTCCGGCATCTCCAAATCCATGAAAATAAGTTGAAATTGATTTAATTTACACAATTCAATAGCTTGTTGACCATTCTCTGCAACTTTGACATCCAGGCCAAAATGACTGATCAGTTTGCTCCCCATCATCAGGTTCACTTTACTATCATCAACAAAAAGGACATTTCCTTTATACATTTTTGATTATTTTCTCATCATTTGGGTGAATCCAAGCTCACAAATTGTGGTGTTGAAAGTTTGAACTTATAAAACAGATTAAATTTCCACTTCTATAAGATAAAGTTTAGTTATAGTCTTTCCAAAAGGAAAGATGATTAAGATGAATCTAGTCAAATATAGCTAACAATATAGTGAAGCAGGTCTTCTTTTTTTTGCTACAATGAATAATCAATGATAGACTTAAGAATTAAATATAAAAAAACATATAATAATATAATAGATTAGCGACTGGAGATTTAAGAGATGGCAGCAAATTCTAATACTAAATTAACCATTATTGCAACAAAAGGGACACTGGACTGGGGTTATCCTCCTTTTATTCTTGCCAGTACTGCAGCAGCTCTTGGTAAAGATGTTGCAATCTTTTTCACATTTTACGGTCTAAGACTTTTATTAAAAGACACCAGTTCTTTAAAGGTATCTCCTATTGGTAACCCTGATATGCCAATGAAAATGCCTATGGGACCATCATGGTTCAGAGAAATTGATTGGGCGCCAAAGATCCCTAATCTTGTTTGGCAAATTCCTGGAATTGAAACATTTGCAACAACAATGATGAAAAAGACTATTGCTAATAACGGTGTTGCACCACTGGAAGAGCTTCGTGAACTATGTCAGGAAGCAGAAGTGAAGTTTCTTGCTTGTCAAATGACTGTTGATCTATTTGGTTTCGATCATAATGATTTTGTTGATGGCATTGAATTTGTTGGTGCAGCAAGTTACTTTGAAGAATCTAACGATTCAACTTCTACTCAATCGCTTTATATGTAATTTTTTATGTCTATATGAGCTGAATGCCTACTATAGACATAAAAAATGCAATAAAGAAAAAAAGGGACTGATTCAGTCCCTTTTTTTATTCCCTAGATATAGAGTGAGATATCTGAATCTCCAGCAAAATCAAAAAATGCCGCAGCACCTGCATATGTCACTTCATCCATGAAGGTATTAATATCCATTTCAAATAAATCCACCGTCATCTGACATGCAACAAATTTCACTTCTGCTTCAAGACAAAGCTGACGTAACTCATCAAGAGGTGCAACACCTTTATCTTCCATTTTTTTCTTCATCATGCTTGTGACAAAACTTTGCATGCCGGGTAATGCCTGAATCATTACAGGTACAGGAATCGGCATCGGCATACCAGGATTGCCCAGTGGCGACACTTCCAGATCCAGATTTTTTTGTAGTAATTTTAATCCATAAAAAGTAAAAAAGATTTCAACGTCATATCCCAGTGCTGCAGCAGTTGAACTCAGAATAAAAGGAGGATATGCCCAATCCAAGGTGCCTTTAGTGGCAATGATAGCCATTTTCTTATTCATATGTTACCTCTTCTAACTCTTCAGAAATTTTTCTGATATTTTCTACACTAAAATAATAGTTTCTGCTAACTTTTAGCCTTCATAGATGACCATAATAAGTATAAGCCCAAAAGCAGCATGGGAAACGACAAAATCATCCCCATGGTCAACCACTCTGTTGCAATAAAACCTTCTTTACCCAAGTGAGAATCAGGCTGGCGAACAAATTCTACCAGTGAGCGGAAAACACTGTATAAAATCAAAAAAAGTCCTGATATAGCTCTACGAGGCCGTGGTTTACTTGAATAAATCCATAAGATAATAAATAAAAGTATCCCCTCTAAAAGAAATTCATACAGCATAGATGGGTGTCGTGGCAACCCTTCTGGATCGGTTGGAAAAATCATAGCCCAAGGTAAATCTGTTGGACGTCCCCACAGCTCAGCATTGATAAAATTACCAATGCGTCCAGCAGCCAGGCCAAAAGGCACCATGACAGCAATAAAATCGGTCACTGTAAAAAAAGATTTTTGATTCTTTTTGGCAAACAACCACATCGCAAACAGGACACCTAAAAGACCTCCATGAAATGACATGCCTCCTTTTTGTACCTGAAACAAAATAAGAGGGTCCTGTAAAAAATAATCCATATTATAAAACAGGGTATAACCAATTCGTCCACCCAGAACAACACCTAATGCACCATAAAACAGTAAGTCATCAATTTGCTCATAAGTCCAGTTAACATGTTTTTGTTTACTCTTCACACGAGCAAAAAACCAGAAACCAGCAAAAGCAATTAAATAAGTGATCCCATACCAATGGATTTTAAGTGGCCCAAGTGACAATGCAACAGGATTAATTTCAGGATATGCAATCATTAGGTCGGTGTCACTCTTGAAATAAAGGATTTAATATAGCCCGTTTCAGGCAAAGCAGGATGAATTGGATGATCAGGTCCCTGATGCCCCTGCTCCAGTATTTGAACAAAACGATCCAGATGGCGTGAGCAACCCTGGAGCTGTTGTACTAATGTTTCAGCAGGTAAATGGTGAGAGCATGAAGCAGAGACTAATAAAGCATCGCGGGTACAAAGTTGCATGGCCATCTGGTTGACACGACGATAAGCATTCAAGCCTTCTTTAAAGTCTTTTTTCCGTTTGATAAAGGCTGGTGGATCAACAATCACAATATCAAATTTTTCTTTTTCATGACGCAAATGTTTGAGAACATCAAATACATTACCCTGGATACTGGTAATATGATCAAAATTGTTCATTTCAGCGCTGCTGTCTAACCAATCCAGAGCTTGTTCTGAGGCATCAACACAAAAAACCTCACTCGCACCGGCTGTAGCAGCTTCCAGTCCCCAGGCACCAACATAAGAAAACAAATCAAGCACTCGTTTACCTTTGGCATAATGCTGGACTCTGGCACGGTTCATACGGTGGTCATAAAACCAGCCTGTTTTTTGACCTTTTTGTATATCAACTTGAAAAAGAGTGCCATTTTCTTCAATTTCAGTGAGACCAGTTAACTCTCCCAAAACCACTTCCGTATACAAGTTCAACCCTTCCATTTCGCGCATTTTAACATCATTACGCATAAGAATAGTGGACGGTTTGAGGACTTTTTCAAGTGCTTCAATCAGAGCCTGGCGTTGCTGCTCCATACCTGCTGTTGTGATTTGAACCACTAGAGTGTCATTAAAACGATCGACAACGACACCAGGTAATAGATCGCTTTCTCCGAATATCAGTCTATAAAAGGGCTTGTCAAACAATTTTTCTCTGATAGAAAGTGCTATTTTAATACGATGTACAAATAATGAGCGATCCAGAAAAACGGATATATCACGACTGATGATACGGGCACTGATCAGCGAGTGTGGATTGATATAGGCAATACCCAAAGGCTTACCCTGTTGAGACATCACAACAACTTGTTCACCTGCAGTAAAATTTTTAAGTGAGCTTTTCTGAGTATCAATTTCATTACTATAAACCCAGAGATGCCCTTGATTTATTCGGCGCTCCTGGCCTTTTTTCAAATAAACGGGGGCTAATTCATTGCTCATAGTGTGCGGGCTCTTTTCTAGCGAGTAAACAAAGAGCTAATGATAGCATAGATATGGCGGACAGCTTAAGAACAGGAGAATAAAAAGTAAATTTAAACGAGGTGTTCGCTTAGGTTAGTCTTTAGAGGTTAACACTTATTTAAGACTGTACGAGGTTATGACACAGAATGTGACGGTTAAAAAAAGAAAACAGGTCAGAGCCAGTATTATAAGCTCGAACCTATTTGAAATTTATTGAGCTTAAAAATTAATGTGGTTCACTCAGTGATACAACATCTTCAGCTTGCAAGCCTTTTTGTCCAGTCGTCAGACTAAATTCAACATCTGAACCCTGTTTTAAAGTACGGTATCCCTCACCACGAATTGAACGAAAATGAACAAAAATATCATCATGCTCTTCAAGGACAATAAAGCCAAATCCCTTAGCATTGTTAAACCATTTCACTGTTCCTACTTCACGCTTTTCCATTTTTTTACATCCCTAACAAAGATAAAAATAAGCGATAACTGTAATGATGTTAAAAGCAACATCCCAGTCACCTCTCTGAAAGGCACACAACCTTCAGATGTTTTAATTTATACGCCCATCATTTTATTTATGCAATATAGCTCATTGAAAAAAAAAATTTTAGAAATGAATTTGTAGTACTGGTATGACATATCAACAAAAAAAAACATTTTTTTTTATGAATTTCTAATAATTTTACAAATTTATAAAGCACATAAAAAACGTTACTTAAGCTTTAAAAGACTTATAGAGCAAGTATATTAGTTAAAATAATTTACTTTGAACACAAAAAAACCCGAATACAATTCGGGTTTTCCTGTAGAAAGATATATCATCAATATAGTGAATTTTACGGAAACAAGTTTCCTAAAGTCCTAATCACCAGGATAATGACTTTCACGAAAACAAGTTTTCTAAAGTCCTAATCACCAGGATAATGACTTTCACGAAAACAAGTTTTCTAAAGTCCTAAAAGTTCATATCGAAAGCTGACTGAAAGCGAGACTTAAATTCATCCATAGTAAAATAATGATTTTGGGTGCCATGATGTTCAATTTTAATCGAGCCTAATAAGCTGGCAATACGTCCTGTCACTTCCCAACCTAAATCATTCATTAAGCCATAAAGCAAACCACTACGAAATGCATCGCCACAACCTGTAGGATCATTGAGTTCTTTAGCTTCAACAGCTGGGATCTGAATATTCTCTCCCTTAGTCACAATTTCAGCCCCTTCTCCACCTCGGGTAATAATCAGCGCTTCAACCTGATCAGCCACTTCCCCGGGTGTCATTCCAGTTTTATCCAGCAACATTTGCATTTCGTAATCATTCACTGTCAACCATGTAGCCTGTTCAATAAATGTTTTCAATTCATCTTTTCCAAACATTGGCATTCCCTGACCAGGATCAAAAATAAATGGGATATCTGCTTCTTTAAATTGACGAGCATGTTCAATCATTCCATCACGGCCATCAGGAGAGACAATACCAATGGTTACGCCTTCAACATCAGAAACCTTATTTTGATGAGATTCTCCCATCGCACCAGGGTGAAATGCTGTAATTTGGTTATCATCCTGATCTGTTGTAATAAATGCCTGTCCAGTGTAACTACCTTCAATTTCAGTAAGATATTGTTGAGAAATACCGCCTTTATTCATCCAATCAGCATAAGGAGTAAAATCTGAACCAACTGTCGCCATAGGGGTCACATCCCCTCCCAGTAGATTTAAAGTATAAGCAATATTACCTGCACAGCCGCCAAACTCCCTACGCATGGTTGGCACAAGAAATGAGACATTCAACATATGAATCTTATCGGGCAAAATATGGTTTTTAAAGCGATCGGGAAAGACCATAATATGGTCATAAGCGTATGAACCGCAAATAAGTGCTGTCATAATATTCCTTAGTTTGTTTAAATTGTTAGTGCAATAAAAAAGAGCTATAAGAAGAGGATAAGAAGCCAGGTAATAAGCACATTAAGCAGAGCTAATAAAACGGCAGCAGAGCCCATATCTTTCGCTCTGCCTGAGAGTTCATGCCACTCGGAACCTAACCTGTCAACAATGGCCTCAATGGCTGAATTAATAATTTCAACAATCAACACAATAAAAAGACTAGCGATCATAAGAGCTATTTCAAACCCAGTCTCTCCAAGCCATATTGCCAAAGGCACTAAAATTGTAGCTAAAAAAAGTTCCTGACGAAAAGCAGCTTCATGTTTAAAAGCTGCGATTAATCCCTGCCATGAATAACCACCTGCAGCAATTATACGGGCAATACCTGTTTTTCCTGGTTTCATTTTATTATCAATCGCAATATTTGTCTGTTATTAAGTGACTTTTCTGATCCATCATAAAAATTCTGGGTGATATATAAACATATCAGCATGCAAACAGACAAGCTTACTCTTCATAATAATAATTCAAATCCAATTCACGAGCAGCTTTCACATCATCTAATCGCCTGACAGGCAATTCAAACGGGGCATCTTTTAATAAATTCGGAGACTGTTCAGCTTCTTCTTTAATCTTACAGAGAGTGTCAACAAAGCCATCCAAATCATCACGACTCTCTGTTTCAGTCGGTTCAATCAAAAAACATTCCGGAACTAATAATGGAAAATAGGTTGTTGGTGCATGGTAACCATAGTCCAATAAACGCTTGGCAAAATCCATTGCATTAGTACCGTATTCTTTCGTTTCTTTGCGCAAGGTGAGAATAAATTCATGACTTGCACGACGTTCAGGAAAGGCAATTTCAAAACCTGCATCAGAGAGACGTTTTAATAAGTAGTTGGCATTTAATGTCGCATAATCAGCAACCCGTGCCATACCATCTCTACCTAATAATAAGGCATAGATATAAGCTCGGAGCAATACTCCAATATTACCCATCCAGGCTGAAAGATGACCAATACTTAAAGGTAACTCCTTCTCTGTCACCCAATAGTAGCCTTGCTCATTCTGAGCAACCATAGGCACTGGTAAGAACGGTTGTAAGCGCTCACTTACACCAACAGGACCAGCACCTGGACCACCACCACCATGAGGTGTTGAAAAAGTTTTATGCAAATTCATATGAATCACATCAAAGCCCATATCACCTGGTTTCACTTTGCCCAGGATAGCATTCAGATTAGCACCATCGTAATACAACAAACCACCGGCTTTATGAATCATATCAGCAATCAGTTTAATTTTACGCTCAAAGACTCCTAGAGTGGATGGATTCGTAAGCATAATACCCGCTGTTTGCGGACCAATTATTTTTTCCAGTGCCTCAAGATCAATATCACCCTGATCATTAGTAGGAATTTCTTTTACTTTATAGCCACACATGACAGCAGTGGCTGGATTCGTTCCATGTGCCGCATCAGGCACAATGATTTCATTTCTTAGAGTATCTTTGTTTTGATCATGATAAGCTCGAATCATTGCAACACCTGCAAATTCACCCTGAGCACCAGCCATTGGTGTCAACGACACTTGTTTCATTCCCGTTGCTTCCATCAGCATATTTTGCAAATCAAACAAACAACTCATGATCCCCTGACTCATTGATGGATGAGCCATTGGGTGACGACCAATAATACCCGGCAATTGTGCCAAAGTATTGCAAGCACGGGGATTATATTTCATCGTACATGAACCCAGCGGATAGAAATGGGTATCAATGGAAAAATTCTTTTGTGATAAGCGAGTATAGTGACGAACTACCTGTAACTCACCAACCTGAGGAAGATCCAATTTTTGCTTTCTAAGTAGATGTTCAGGCAATGTGTTACAAACATTTTCTACATCAATACTAGGTGCAAGAGAAGAACTTCGACGGTTTTTATCTGAGTGCTCAAAAATTAAAGCTTCACCCTGCTGTTCAACAATACGCTTAGTCATTACTGTTCTCCTCCATCTTCTCTGAGTCTGCTAAGAAGATCATCCAGAGCCTTTGCAAAGAAAGCCAATTCTTCTTCTGTTTTTGTTTCAGTGACACAAATTAATAATAGGTTTGTAGAATCATTTTGTGATAATGAATAATCTCTGGAAATATTAATTCCACCTACAATATCTTCTTCTGCCAGATGTTCAAGAACTGTATCAATATCCACATCCAAAGACACTACAAACTCATGAAAAACACTATGACCGAAAGGAAATTCAACACCTGACACATCACCTAAAAGTGATATCAATTTTTGAGTATTAGCAACACAGGAAGCTGCAACTTTTTGTAGACCATCAGTACCAAGAAACGAAAGATACAATGTCACAGCAGTAGCCATCAAACCTTGATTGGTACAAATATTTGAAGTGGCTTTAGAACGACGAATATGTTGTTCGCGAGCTTGTAAGGTTAAACTGAATCCAGGTTTACCATCAAGGTCAACAGTACGCCCAACAATACGTCCAGGCAGTTGTCTGACTAATTTTTGTTTACATGCAATAAAGCCCACATAGGGGCCACCAGATGCTAACG
>JAPHSW010000174.1 GCA_026196615.1 Gammaproteobacteria bacterium
AATATATAATTTTCATCATTTTTCTCTTAAGGCTTGTTGTTTTGCTTTAAGTATTGGTTTTAAAAGATAATCCATAACCGTTTTTTTGCCGGTTAAAATATCAACCTGAGCAATCATACCAGGAATAATCGGCAATGAATCATCCGTATTTCCTAAGTAACTTTTTAAAGTTTTAACTCTGACAAGATAGTGACTTTCTCCTTTTTCATTAATAATTGAATCTGCACTGATATGAATCACTTCAGCTTCAAGTCCACCATAAATAGCAAAATCATAAGCAGTAAACTTAACAATAGCTTTGAGTCCTGGAAATAAGTAAGCAATATCAGATGGTTTCACCTTAGCTTCAATAATCAAAGCATCATCTAATGGAACAATTTCAATGAGATCCATACCAGGTTGAACCACACCATTAATGGTATTAATAAATAATTGCTTAATCGTTCCTTTTACAGGAGAGCGGACATGAGTTCTGTGTACTTTATCTTCAAGGCTATCAATTGATTCAAGGATTCTAGGAATTTCTGCAGAAACCTCATTAAGTTCTTCTCTTGCTTCACTTTGAGATCGAATAATAAGCTCTAGAATTTTATTTTTTGATTCATTAATACTGGATTTAAGTCTGGGTAATGATAGTCTTACTGCATTAAGTTGGCCATCTAATTCATTAACCTGCCTTTCTCTCTTTATAACATCTACTTCTGATACGGCACCAGCTTTAAATAGTGGTTTGATAATTCTAAGTTCTTTAAGAGCCAGTGCGTAACTACGTTTTAATTGCTGTTGCTTGGATTCAGCTTCTTTTACTTCTTGTTTATTTTGTTCTACCTGATTTTCTAAAATATTTTGATTACTCTGCAACCTACGTTTATGGGTTTTAAACAAGGCCTGTTCATTATTCGCTAAATCAGGCGCTTCTTCATAAACAATTGGAGGAATATTAAACTCATCCAGATTTTGTGCCTCCGCAGTTAAACGGGCAGCTTTGGCAATAAGTTCAAGATAACGCAGCCGACTTTCCATAAAGGAAGATTCAAAATTTGTATCATCAATTTTTAATAAGACTTGATCTTTTTCAACTTTATCACCTTCATTAATCAATATTTCAGTAATAATTCCACCTTCAAGGTTCTGTACAATTTGAACCTGTTGGGATGGAATCACTTTACCTTCACCTCGTGAAATTTCATCCAATGGTGCATTGTTAGCCCAATAAACTAACAAAGAAATCATAATTGCTATCAGATACAATAAAAGTCTTGAACGCTTAGGAGTCTGTTCCAACATAGCAGCGCTGGTGCTACGAATAAAATCAAGATCAGTTGCTTCAAGACCAACTCTTGAATCATCTATAGAGGGACTGTCTTTAGTCTCTTCTGGTGTACTTTTTGTTTTCGATTCAGTTTGAGTTAAGGTCTTATTGTCTGACATTGATCTTACCTTGTTTCAATGCATCAAGAACTTGCTCTTTTGGACCATCCGCAACGACAGCACCTTGTTCAATAACCACTATTCGATCAACTAACTTTAATAAAGAAGCACGGTGTGTTACTAAAATTAAAGTTCTATCTTCAGTTTCAATTTTTAACTTTGCAAGCAATTCGGCTTCTGTTGCATTATCCATCGAATTACTAGGCTCATCCATTAACAAAACAGGAGGTGACATCACTAATGCCCGAGCAATAGCCACACTTTGCCTTTGACCTCCGGATAAACCTTCACCTCGCTCTCCCACTCTCATATCAAAACCAGCAGGATGTTTATTTACAAAATTATCAACACCAGCAATTGAGGCAACCCGAATTATTTCTGCACCAGGAAGATAAGGAGCTTTTAAGGCAATGTTTTCTCGGACAGTCCCATGAAATAAATCAATATCCTGTGGCACATAACCAATATTACGTCTTAAATTAGCTGGATCAATTTGATTCAAATCCAGATCATCCAATTTAACAGAACCTTCACTGGGTGAATACAAACCCATAATTAATTTTTCTAAGGTTGTTTTACCTGAACCTATTCGACCAATAAAAGCGACTTTTTCCCCTGGCTTAATTTTTAAAGAAATATTACTCAGGGCTTTGTCTTCCTGGCCAGGATAACTAAAGCTAACACCTTTAAACTCGATTGCTCCTTTAAATGTTGCCCTATGAATATAAGATTTATCCTCTTCACGCTCTACAGGCATTGTCATAATATCATTCAATGAGGCCAATGCTGTTTTTGTTTGCTGATAATTTGCAGTCAAATTTGCAACTTGAGCCATAGGCTGTATTGCTCTGGAAGAAAGCATTACCGTCGCAATAAGCGCCCCCATCGTCAATTCATTCTCAGCAATTAAATAAACACCCAAAATTACTGTGGCCACCATAGACATTTGTTGAACAAATGCTGATGTATAATTAATTGAATTAGAAAGAGAACGTGCTTTTACACCCTGCTTTGCTATATATCCACCTGATTGTTCCCAGCGACGTTGCATTGTACCTTCAGCATTAAATGATTTGATAGTTTCAATACTAGTCAAGCTTTCAATTAATGTGGCACTTTTTTGAGCATTTGCACGATAAGTACTTTCTACAACTTTTTTCAATGGGAAATGAATTAAAAAGCCATAAATTAGAATAATTAAAACAGCAGCTATAGGAATTAAGACCAGCTGACCTGCAACATAGTAAATAGTGATTAAAAATAATACAAAAAAAGGTAAGTCTATAAATGTGGTCATGGTCACAGAGGTAAGAAAATTCCTGACCGAATCAAACTCTCTAAGGTTACTGGAAAAAGCACCTACCGACTCAGGCATTACTTTCATTTTTAAAGACATAACTTTTTCAAAAATAAGTGCAGAAAGTATAATATCGGATTTTTTCCCAGCTGTTTCCAAATAATGTCCACGAACAATTTTTAAAATAAAATCAAAGAAAAAAACAAGACTCACACCTGTTGCCATAACCCATAAGGTTTCTATCGCGTTATTAGGTACTACCCTATCATATATATTCATGACAAAAAGAGGATTAGCAATAACAAAAAGGTTAATAAAAAAGGAGGCTAATAAAACATCTCTATAAATTCCAGCTGAATTCCATATTGTTCCCCAAAACCAATGCTTGTTATGAGTGACTAAAACTTCAGGTGAACGAGAGTCAAATTGAAACTCTTCGGTAATAAAAAATGCAAATCCCGAATACATTTGAGAAAGTTCATCAATTGAAATAGTGATGCTGGTATGTTCACTTGAAACCGGTTGAATAATTTTTGCTTGATTGTTTTTCAAATCAACCTTTTCAAGAATACAAGCCTGATTATCTTCAAGCACTAGAATAACGGGTAAAACTAAGGTTGGAATTCTTTTAATGGGCCGATAAACAATTTTACTTTCAAGATTGGCACGCTTTGTTGCGCGTATGAATAATTCGGGAGTGAGTTTTTCATTCACCAAAGGTAAACCAGCAACAAGTTCATCTGCTGTTCTGGGACTGTGGTGTAGTTTAGTGATAATAAGTAAACATTCCAACAAAGGATCATCTAAGCATTTGTCGCAATACACCTGAGAGTCATACTCTCGATTAACCCCGCTAGCAAGATCATCAAGTGTTGAAGCATTCTTTTTTATCATTCTTTTATAGCACAGCTACCTAAATAAAATAAAACCTCTGAATAGGTCATTAATTCAATTGTATATGCTATATTAAAAAATACAAGTCACATATTACAGATTATTTAGACTCAGGAATCATTTACATGCCTTTTATTAAAAGAGATGCAGACGGAAAAATAATTGCTCTTTTTTGTGAAAAACAAGCGGATGCAGAAGAAGAAATTTCAGTAAATGATAAAGAAATTATTGAATTTTTAGAAAGTAAGGATTTTAGCGAATATACAAACCACTTACTTAATCAGTCAGATACTGCTTTTATTAGGGTATTGGAAGACTTGATAGATGTACTTCTGGACAAACATGTATTGTTATTGACAGATTTGCCAGAAGCCGCTCAACAAAAACTACTAAAAAGAAAGAAAATTAGAAAAAAACACATCCAATATATTATTTCTGAAGAGGATGATGATATTTTTTAAAACTGAGCCAATATATGACTAATCCTTGGGTTTACGTTGCTGGTGTGAACGATTATTAGTCTTTCGTCCCTTTCCTTGATTTTTTACAGATTTCGTTCTGGATTTTTTGTCTTTAAACGAAGCTTCCCTTCTTTTAGCTGGCGCACTTTTAGCAGAGACAGAATCTGAGTTGCCTGAAAAAGCAGTAATTTTTAATTGTTGCTGACAAACCCAGGCTTTCTGTAAATCCTGGAAGATATCCTTAGGCATTCCATCAGGTAAATCAACAACAGAATAGCCGTCAAAAATTTCTATCTGACCAATCATTTTACTGTCAAGACCCGCTTCATTTGCAATAGCCCCTACAATATTTCCAGGTTTGACCCCATGATCGTAGCCCACTTCAACTCGAAAACGTTTCATTTGAACATCAGGCATACCTTTTAATGGAGTTGCCTTACTTCCCAATGATTCTTTTTTCTTTCTTTCACCACGCTCTCTTCTTGACTTTGGTCGTCCATCACGATCATCAAAATCATCTTTAAAAGGACGTTTATCTTTTAAGTGTTTAAATTCTGATTCATTTAGAAGAAATGACTTATTATTATTTGACATATGAGCTAAAGCAGCAGCAATATCAACCGTATCAACTTCATCGTCTTCATGAAGCTCATTTATCATTTGAGTAAAAACCGAATAATCCTTAGAGCTTTTTATTTTTTCGATCGTAGACAAAATCGTTTTCTTATAACGAGTCACTCGCAATTCATTAATTATTTTAACAGTTGGAATTTCCATTTCAGTTATCGGCTGCTTTGTCGATCTTTCAATGGATTTTAATAATCTCGTTTCACGTCTGGACACAAATAAAATTGCATCACCTTCACGACCCGCACGTCCAGTACGACCAATACGATGAACATAAGACTCATTATCTCGAGGCGCATCATAATTAACAACATGACTAATACGTTGAACATCCAGACCACGAGCTACCACATCTGTCGCAATCAACACATCCAAACGACCACGCTTAAGCCGTTCAACTATTCTCTCACGACCATTTTGAGGAATATCACCATTTAATGCTTCACAAGCAAACCCTCTGGTCTGTAATTGATCAGCTAGTTCAAGAGTCATGTTTTTGGTATTAACAAAGACCAACATTGCATCATGATCTTCAAGTTCTAAGATCCGAGTTAATGCATCCAGTTTACTGGCACCATATACACGCCAATAACGTTGACGAATGGTAGATGCTGTTACTGTTTTAGTTACAACTTTGACCATCTCAGGTTCAACGAGATATTTTTCAGCAATTCGACGGATCACTGTTGGCATAGTTGCAGAGAACAGTGCAATTTGTCTAGATTCTGGAGACTGTTCAAGAACCCACTCAACATCATCAATAAAGCCCATACGAAGCATTTCATCAGCTTCATCCAGGACAAGCGTTTGTAAATCAGCCAAATTAAGTGATCTTTTACGGATATGATCCATCACTCGGCCTGGCGTACCAACGACGATATGTGCCCCTTTTTTCAATCCACGTAACTGTTCACTATAAGGCGCACCACCATAAACGGGTACAATATTAATTTTAGGTAGGTGTTTTGCGTAGGTTTGAAAAGCTTCAGCAACCTGGATAGCAAGCTCACGTGTAGGAGCTAAAACCAGTACTTGAGTTTTTTTTAATTTAAGCTCAATATTACATAAAATGGGTAACGCAAAAGCTGCAGTTTTACCTGTGCCTGTCTGAGCCTGACCAATGATATCTTTACCTGAGAGTAAATGTGGAATACTCTGGACTTGAATTTCTGATGGTACGGTATAACCCGATTCTTTAACCGCTTGTAAAACCGGAGATAAAAGATCAAGCGAATCAAATGATAAGGTGTTAGAACTGGGTTGGGATGACATCTAGAGAGCCTCAATGGACAGGATTAGGAAAACCAACCATTATACTCTGTATTCATAAAAATAGCATCAATTTTATAAAAAAATAATATACTAATACTCTTGATACAAAAAAAGCACCTAGTTATTAGTTAGATGCTTTTTTGCTTTGTTGTAAATAACTAAGTCGTATAACTATAAAAAGTCACTTAAACCTTACCCATCGCTTCAAAGCTTTTAATGAATGGTCCTGCCATTCTTGGATCTTTAAACATGGCTTTAAAATCACCAGTTTTAAACTTCATTTTGCCAGTCGTTACCGCCATACCCATACCTGCCATACCAATACCCTTACTGAGCCATTTATCCCAGTTTTTTTGATCAGCTCTAATATCCCAGCTTAATTCACGGCCATCATAAGCACCTGCAGCAACGACTTCACCATTTTGAACGTCAATAAAACCAACGGGTGCATCACCACCTGGCATACCATAACCAATCACAGAATTAAAACCTATTTCAGCTAAAGCATCTTTTAGGTCAGGCTCTGCATTCCAGATACCTTGAAAAGATTTCATCCATTCATCATCGAATAAATCAGCCATTTACATCCTCCAAATTATAAATAATATATCTATTTCTTTATACTGCAAAAAATAGTGTTAGTTAGTTGTTGTTAAAAATTTCATGAATAATACTAACTTCAAATCGTTAGTCCTTGATAGCACCTAGTCTAAAACTAGGGCTTAACAACAGTCAGACCTAAAATAAGCCAGGTCTGCATCCCCCCTCGAAAATATTTAATCTTTTTGGCTGGATATCCATGATTGAGCAAACTTCTTATTGCTCTTGGGGACTGTCCACACCACATACCATTACACCATAAAACTAAGTCTTTAGCATTTGAAAAATCCCAATTGCTATTTTTATTATCATCATCTGAAGCCCAACTCCAAAAACTATCATCATCACTTGAAGTTGATTTTTGTTTAACTCCCAGTGTTTTCATTGCGGCCACTAATTCAGGATCAGTCTCATCCATACCAAAAACAGTAAACGGGATATTAATAGAGCCTGGAATTGTTCCTTTGTTATGCCAGCCTTCGGTGCGGGCATCAATAATAACACCGGTTTTTTGCTTTACATCTTTAGAAATAAAATCAACCACTTCCAGTTCAGCAACCGTTTCAACTCCACGAGCAACATTCATTGGCTGAATACAAAAAGGAGGACAATTCCTAGATGTTTTTGCAAAGCCACCTTTTAAAACATGCTTATCATCCTGAATTCGTTGAACTCGAATAATATTATTTTTATATTCAATATCAACATAAGGAAGACTTTTGCTAATGTTAACATCTTGAGCAAGAATAGATGAAGACCATAAAACAGGAACACTTAGAATAGAAAACAAAATTGTTTTTCTAATCATTTTAGAAATAAATGATTGATACATAAAAAAAACCTTTAATTAATTAGCGAAAATGAGTCCATTCAGACGAATCCAGATTATAAAAACACAATTAATGTGTTCCAAGATAGACTGAAATAATTTTTACAGATGAGTTGTACAGGCGTTTATTATTAGTAAAATCCTGATATATTAGATTTTTTTGTTCATCACTCAGCTGTTGATACAACTCATAGCTTTCGGGATACGACCCTTTCAAAGCTTTTTCAAAAGTTTGAAGGTCATTGATCAGTTCTTTTTTATCATTAATAAGTTCCGAATCATTAGAAGGTGCATCAAGTGTTGAATTATCAGCTCCTTGAGACTCTAAAAATGATGGTGATTCAGATACATTATCAACATCAGCTTCCATTTCAAGTTGCTTAAGATAATCATCCTCAGAAGCTGCCAATAAAAATTGTGCAGACATAAGACTTAGAGAAAAAATAGAAAGTTTTATAATATTAAAAAAAATAGACATATTTTGATTTATTTCCGGATAAAACAAAGAAATAAAACCCCTCCTTAAATGTAGCCCCCCTAACATTTTCATATATATTTATAGTAGTCTATAACCAAAAAGTAAATATATTTATGTCATAATTATAAAAATAATTTTTTTAAGACCTAAATAATCTTATATTCTTAACTTTTAAGAGAAGTTTATGCCAATTTCTGATATATCATCTGATTTTTCCATAAAAGAGCATATTTATTATCTAAATCATGCTGCTGTCTCACCCTGGCCAGTTAAAACAGCCACTGCCATTAAGCAATTTGCTGATGAAAATACTCAATTGGGTGCAACTCAATACCTTCAATGGATTAAAGTCGAACAGGAATTGCGAGAAAATATTACTCAGCTTATCAATGCCCCCTCCTGTGATGATATTGCCCTTGTTAAAAATACCTCTGAAGCTCTCTCATTTGTTGCTTATGGAATCACCTGGCAACCGGGTGATAATATTGTTATCGCTCAACAGGAGTTTCCCTCTAACCGTATTGTCTGGCAATCTCTACAAGACCAGGGAGTTGAAGTAAAACTTGTCGATTTATATCAAAAATCAGATATAACACCAGAAAAAAGTTTGATGTTAGCAACAAATGAAAAAACACGTTTGCTTTCAGTAAGTTCAGTTCAATATGCTGATGGCTTAAAAATGGATTTAGAGAAATTAGGCGATTTTTGTCAAAAAAATAACGTACTCTTTTGCGTTGATGCAATCCAGAGTATTGGTGCTTTAAACCTTGATGTTCAGGCCATAAATGCTGATTTTGTTATGGCAGATGGGCACAAATGGCTTATGAGCCCTGAAGGCCTGGGGCTTTTTTATTGTAAAGCATCTTTACGAGATAAAATAAAACTCTCTCAATACGGATGGCGTATGATCGAGAACCAGTTTGACTTTGACTCTCTAACATGGACTGAAGCCAAAACTGCCCGTAAGTTCGAATGCGGCAGCCCCAATATGTTAGGAATTCATGCTTTAAACTGTAGTATTAAACTCATTTTAGAAAGAAAAATTGAATTTATTGAACAACAATTGGTCAAAAACAGTAGATACATTGTAAAAAAACTAGAAACAATACCTGAAATCACCATACAAAGCGATACAGCAACACCCCGAATAAGTGGAATTGTTTCTTTCAGTCATGAACATATTTCATCTGAAACACTTTACAATGAACTCATGGCACATGATGTAATTTGTGCGATGAGACATGGGAATGTAAGATTTTCGCCCCACTATTACACTTCAACAGAAGTCATAGATGGTGCTATTGAGATCTTGAATAAAATAATAGCGTCTGCTCACTCAGTGAGAAGTTGATGCATGATCTCATAAAATGTTTTTTTTCAAAAGTATTATTCATATTAGCTAGTCTAATAAATTTATAGAATACTTTTGAAAATTTTAGATTTAACTCTTTTCAAACTATTTTTTGAACCATTATTGGTGAAGAAATAACCTTCTACGTAACGATAAATGTAGTCATCAGCTTTTACAATAGTTGTACATTACATGACTAGTTAAAATAAATACAGCGCATTACGCCTATAGATTCGATAGTTTTTATTAATGATTTTGTATATTAGAATCTGAATAAATTAGATATCTTATCTTTAATATGGCAAGACTGTAACGGAGGTAGAAATGAAGTTTAATCTTTTTCTCTGGCTCAAAGTCACTTTACGAGTAAATCTTTGGGATCGCTTATGGAATGCGACCGTTAAGTGGCTAAATACTGAAAAAGTCAGTAGTGATTTACCACCATCTGATTTTAAGCAATTGTGCTATGAAATAAGGCCGGGTGATGTGGTTCTTGTTGAAGGTCGCAGTCGTGTTGCAGAGGTCATCAAACTCATTACTCAAAGTCCATGGACGCACTCGGCCCTATATATTGGCCATATCCATGATATTAGTACACCTGAACTACGCCAAAAAGTTTTATCATATTATGAAGGTTCTCCTGATGATCCACTCGTTATCGAAGCCCTTCTGGGTGAAGGAACTGTAGTTCATTCAATCGAAAAATATCGTCATGATCACCTTAGAATTTGTCGTCCAAGTAATATTACTCCCAAAGACGCAAAAAAAGTAACTGAATACGGAATCACTAAGCTGGGCAGTGAATATCATGTTCGTCAACTATTGGATTTAGCACGCTTTTTATTTCCATACAGTCTCCTTCCAAGACGATGGCGTTCCAGTTTATTCATGCACAATTTACCTAACAAAAATACTTCTGATGCTAACACTACAGCAACCAGTACTGTCTGTTCTAGTATGATTTCTGAAGCTTTCGCCAAGGTTCAATTTCCCATATTACCTGTCACTGAACAGTTAAAAAATGGACAATATAATCTATACATGCGCAACCCTAGATTAATGATCCCTAAGGACTTTGATTACTCACCTTATTTTGAAATTATAAAATACCCTATTTATCGTTTTGACAAAGTTTCAATGTACAAAAAAATGCCCTGGAACGAGGAAGGTCTTGTCTGTCATGCACCTGGTGATTGCTATCTACCTGAAGAGACTATGGCATCAAATATTTACCCCAAAACTCATAAGAAACATAAAATTAATCTTATGTTCAAAAATAAAACCAGTGCAAGTGAAAACTTAAAAAGTAAAAAAGAAAGTCAGAAAATTAAGTCAACTGATAAGTCCTTTAGTATGAGTTTATGGACTCATGATCTATGGGCATATTGGCAAAAATCACTCAGTTTCAAATTTAAACCATAAGGTACATACAACTTAATTTGTATAAGAATAGTATTTTGAAACAGTTTGATGAGGAGTAAAGTAACCATGTCATCAATTATCAACGACGAGAAATATTTCAATGATTCAAAATTGAATCAACAAAGCTTCATAGGGAAAATGCGTCTGGAGTATTTTTCCCAACCTTTTTTTAACTTATTTCGTCAAGTTTTTCCCGGTATGTCTAAAACAGAAAAAGAGGCACTAGAAGCTGGCTCTGTTTGGTGGGATGGTGAACTGTTCAGCGGGCATCCTGACTGGACTAAATTACTAAAAATTGATTTGGCTCAACTTAGCTTAGAAGAAAAAGATTTTATAGAAGGACCTGTTGAAAAACTCTGTACCATGATAGATGACTGGAAAATTACTCAAGAAAGTAAAGATTTACCTGAATCAGTATGGGATTTTATAAAAGAAAAAGGTTTTTTTGGCTTAATTATTCCTAAAAAATATGGAGGTTTAGAATATTCTGCTCTTGCCCATTCTGCAATGGTCACTAAAATTGCCAGTAAAAGCATCACTGCAGCAGTCACCGTTATGGTTCCGAATTCTTTAGGTCCAGCTAAATTGATTATGGAATATGGAACAAAACATCAAAAAGAACATTACTTACCTAGACTCGCTAGTGGCGTAGAAATACCTGCATTTGCACTG
>JAPHSW010000098.1 GCA_026196615.1 Gammaproteobacteria bacterium
AAGTCATCCGCAGGTACATAAACAGCTTGAATAGATGTAATTGAACCAACTTTTGTTGAAGTAATTCGCTCTTGTAATGCACCCATCTCTTCCGCAAGTGTTGGCTGATATCCAACCGCTGAAGGCATACGTCCTAAGAGTGCTGATACTTCTGTTCCAGCCAATGTATAACGATAAATATTATCAATAAACAGTAGTACGTCATTTCCTTCATCACGGAAACCTTCCGCAATAGTCAAGCCAGTCAAAGCAACACGTAATCTGTTTCCTGGTGGCTCATTCATCTGACCGTAAACCAGTGCAACTTTATCAATTACATTAGACTCAGTCATTTCGTGATAGAAATCATTACCCTCACGAGTACGTTCACCAACACCAGCAAATACTGAATAGCCACTATGTTCTGCAGCAATGTTTCGGATAAGCTCCATCATATTAACGGTCTTACCAACACCAGCACCACCAAACAAACCAACTTTACCACCTTTTGCAAAAGGGCAAACAAGATCGATTACTTTAATGCCTGTTTCCAATAATTCTGTAGCTGCTGCTAATTCTTCATAAACAGGTGCTGCTCGGTGAATAGATGCACGTTTTTTCTCACCAACATCACCTTTTTCATCAATGGGGTTGCCCAGAACATCCATAATTCGACCAAGAGTTTCTGTACCAACAGGAACTGAAATCGGAGCACCTGTTGCTTCAACTGTCAGCCCACGTTTTATTCCATCGGTACTACCCATGGCAATACAACGAACAATTCCATCACCCATCTGTTGCTGAACTTCCAGAGTTAATTCTGCATCAGCGACTGTTAAAGCATCATAGACCTTTGGTAGTGAATCCCGTGAGAATTCCACGTCGACAACTGCACCAATGATCTGGACTATTTTTCCTGAACTCATTTTTAGTTCCTTTTCTTAAAACTAAGAGCATATACAATAAGAGCTTAACTATGAGAAAATCTTAGCAAGCTAATATCTCTGCTTTAATACCAAAATATGTTTGCTTAACTTTCTATACCGCTGCAGCGCCTGCAACAATCTCTGAAAGTTCTTGTGTAATGGCTGCTTGTCTACTTTTGTTATAAACAAGCTGCAGATCATCAATCATGTCACCAGCATTATCGGTTGCACTCTTCATTGCAATCATTCTGGCTGCCATTTCACAGGCCATGTTTTCTACCACACCCTGATAAACCAGTGATTCGATATAACGCATTAGCAATGCATCAATAACCGTCTCAGCATCTGGTTCATACAAATAATCCCAGTGATATTTCATATTTTCACCAGAATCATCTTCTGCAATTTCGTGGTATTTAGCCTTGCTGTTAGCTTCGGCTTGACTTGCACCAATTGGTAACATTTGTGCAGCAATAGGCTGTTGTGTCATCGTATTAACAAATTTGTTAAATACAACAAACAAGCGATCAATTTTTCCTTCATTGTAAGCATCAAGCATAACTTTAACACTACCAATTAAGTCTTCGAGGCTTGGTTCATCACCTAAATGTTCCGCATGTGAAACAACATTACCGCCAATACGCTTAAAAAAGCCACTGGCTTTTGAGCCGATAACACAGATATCAATTTCAATATCCTGTTCATTCCAGGCTTTCATGCTAGTGACTGCTTCTTTAAATACATTCGTATTTAAGCCACCACATAAGCCCTTATCTGAAGATATTACAATATAGCCAACACGCTTTGCTTCACGATCAATAAGATACGGATGTTTGTATTCAGTATGCGCATGCGCAAGATGACGAACAACATCAATCATCTTTTCTGCGTAAGGTCTGGATGCAGACATGCGATCCTGAGCTTTGCGCATTTTACTTGCAGCAACCATCTCCATAGCTCTGGTGATTTTTTGCGTATTTTTAATACTGCTGATCTGACTGCGAATCTCTTTTCCGCTTGCCATACTCAGAGCCTCCTATTACCAGCTACTATTGGATTTGAAATTTTTAATAGCTTCATGCATTGTGTTACCGATGTCATCATTATAATCACCGCTTTCACTAATATCTTGCATGAAGTCCGCGTGATTGGATTTCATGTAATCTTGCAATGCATTTTCAAAATCAACAATCTTAGTCACTTCAACATCATCTAAATAGCCTTTATTTGCAGCAAACAGTGAAATTGCCATTTGAGCGATGCTATATGGAGTATATTGAACCTGCTTCATCAATTCTGTAACACGTTTACCACGTTCAATCTGGTTTCTTGTAATTTCATCCAGGTCAGATGCAAACTGGGCAAATGCTGCCAATTCACGATACTGAGCTAAATCGAGACGAATACCACCACCTAATTTCTTAATGATCTTAGTCTGAGCAGCACCACCAACACGAGAAACTGATAAACCAGCATTAATCGCTGGGCGAATACCAGAGTTAAATAAGTCGGTTTCCAGGAAAATCTGGCCATCAGTAATAGAAATTACGTTGGTTGGTACGAATGCAGATACGTCACCAGCCTGTGTTTCAATGATTGGCAGAGCAGTTAAAGAACCCGTTTTGCCCGTTACTTTACCGCCTGTTGCTTGTTCAACAAAATCGGCATTAACTCTCGAAGCACGTTCCAGTAAGCGTGAATGTAAATAGAACACATCACCCGGATAAGCTTCACGTCCTGGTGGACGACGTAAGAGTAATGAAACCTGACGGTAAGCCCATGCCTGTTTAGTCAAATCATCATAAACAACTAATGCATCTTCACCACGGTCACGGAAAACTTCGCCCATGGCACAACCTGAATAAGGTGCAATATATTGCATAGCCGCTGCATCAGAAGCAGTCGCTGCAACTACAATAGTATTTTCCATAGCGCCAAACTCTTCCAGCTTACGAACAACTGACGCAATACTCGATGCTTTTTGACCTACAGCAACATAAATACATTTGATACCAGAATCTTTCTGGTTAATGATGGCATCAACAGCTACGGCTGTCTTACCTGTCTGACGGTCACCAATAATTAATTCACGTTGACCACGACCAATTGGCACCATAGCATCAATTGATTTCAAGCCTGTTTGTACAGGTTGGTCAACTGATTGACGTGCGATAACGCCTGGGGCAATTTTTTCAATCGGTGAACTTTCTTTTGAATCTATAGGTCCTTTACCGTCAATCGGATTACCCAGTGAGTCAACAACTCGACCCAGCAGAGCATCGCCAACTGGTACTTCTAAAATTCGACCTGTACATTTAACCTTGTCACCTTCAGTAATGTGCTTGTAGTCTCCTAAGACAACTGCGCCCACTGAGTCACGTTCCAGGTTAAGTGCCATACCGAAAGTATTACCAGGAAATTCAATCATTTCCCCTGACATGACATCACTTAAACCGTGAATCAAGGCAATACCGTCACGTAGACTAACAACTGTCCCTTCGGTAGTTGCTTCGGTTTTAGCATCAAAACTTTCAATTCGACTTTTTATTAAGTCGCTGATTTCTGATGGATTTAACTGCATTTTTTAATCCTCTGTGATCTGAATCACTTAGCATTTTTTCTTTACTTTCAATAAAAGTAAAAATCTATTATGGCTAGCTAAGCAGGGAGTGTGTAATTTTTTCCAGTTGTGTTTTTACTGAACCATCAATTACGATATCACCTGCACGAATAATGACACCACCTAACAATGACTTGTCTGTTGTGGTTTTAATTGTCACTTCACGACCGAGCTTCTCTTTCAGTGCTGCTGCAATGTTTTTCTTTTGTGTCGCATTAACAGCATAAGCTGAAATCACCTGAGCTTCGATACTGCCACCTTCTTCAGCACATAGTGCTTCAAAGCTTTCTGCAATATGCGGAATCACTTCCAGGCGATCATTCTCAGCCGCCAATTTTAGAAAGTTAATTCCCTGTTCATCCAGGTTATCCTTACAGATATCAATAAACAGTGAAACAGTTTGTTCACTGGTGACATCCGGATTATGAATCACTTCGATCATGCCTTCATTCGCAGCCACTTCTGAAAGAAGTGCCAGTGTGTCAGACCATGTTTTAAGAGTGTTATTGGCATTTGCCAGATTGAAGATTGCCTGAGCATAAGGTCTTGCTAATGTGCTTATTTCTGCCATTATAAATTCCTTATATTTGTCCTACGACATCTTTTAACAACTCGCCATGTGCTTTAGCATCGATCTCTTTCTTAACGATCTTACCTGCCGCTGCAATAGTGATATCAACCACTTGTGCACGCAGTGCTTCTTTTGCACGATTGACTTCTTGCTCAATCTCAGCATTTGCTGCTGTAATTAAACGCTCGCCTTCTGCCTTTGCGTCACCTTTAGCGTCTTCAACAATTTCAGCACCACGCTTCTGCGCTTGAGCAAGAATTTCAGCTGCTTGCTCTTTTGCTTCTTTAATATGTTGCATCGCTTTTTGTTCCGCCAGTTCCTGCTCGTGTAAACCACGTTCAGCAGCTGCAAGACCATCGGCAATACGCTTCTTACGATCATCCATCATCTGAGTCATTGGACCCCAGAGATATTTGCCTATGAACCAGACTAATATCGCGAACGTTATCATCTGGCCTATAAGAGTTGCGGTAATGCTCATCGCCTAATTCCTATTGTTTATCTTTTGTTATCAAGATGTTAATTATTTTGCTTAAATTAAATTAAGCAGATTAACAGCTCATACTGCTTTACAGCAGCCTTGAGCTTCTTTAAAACAAAAGTGAATTAACCACCAACAGAGGCTTGAACTGCAGCAGCAAATGGGTTTGCAAAGACAAACCACATAGCCATACCTAGAACGATCATAGGGAAAGCTTCCATCAGACCACCAGTGAATAACATCTGACCCATTAATTGCGGGCGCATTTCAGGTTGACGGGCAATACCTTCAAGGAATTTAGAACAAATAAGTCCCCATCCTAAAGCTGAACCCAAACCTGCTGCCGCCAGAATAATACCGACAGCTATTGCAGTTGAACCATAAACTGTAGCCATTGCTGCTTCCATTAGTTTCTCCTAATATTTACTATAAATTAAAATGTTTAAAAATTGGTTGTTGTTAATGCGTTTGTTACAAATACTGCTGTTCTTAAATTAATGTTCTTCAATGTCCTGATGCGCCATACCCAGGTATACAATTGTTAGTAACATAAAAATAAATGCCTGTAGGGAAATAACCAGAATATGGAAAATAGCCCATACAGTACCCAATGCAATCTGTGGAATTAATCCAAGCAGTGAAGCGCCACCTAAAAGTGCAATCAGCATAAAGATCAATTCACCGGCAAACATATTACCGAATAGACGTAGACCGAGACTGACTGGCTTGGCAACTTCTTCAATAGTCGTCATTATAATATTGACGGGGATAAGGTATTTGCCAAAGGGGTGAAACAGGAACATCTTAAGATAGCCCATCGGGCCTTTGATCTTGATGTTATAGTAAATAATCAATGCAAAAACAGAAAGTGCCAGAGCAAAAGTTGTACTAAGGTCTGTGGTTGGAACCACTTTCATATAGTTAATACCTACAAACTGACCTAGAACTGGTAATAAATCAACTGGAATTAAATCCATTGCATTCATGAGGAAAACCCACATAAAAATAGTCAGAGCCAAAGGCCCAATCAGTGGATTACTACCCGGAAAGATATCTTTGATTTGTTGTTGAACAAACTCAACAATCGCTTCTAAAACATTTTGACCACCTGTTGGGGTATCAGAAGTCATTTTCTTGCCCATTGTGTAGGCTATATACATCAACACGCCTGCCAATAACCAACTGTAGATAAGAGTATCCAGATTTAAGACCCAGAAACCTCCATCACCAATGCTATTATTGTGCAAATGATGCTGAATATACTCGACGGCTGTTGGGCCGTTTGCTTCACTAGCAGTTGAGCTACTCACGTTATTACATCTCCAAGATTTTTAAATAATTCTTTATATCCATTTCTCTTAATTTATATCCACTCACCTGAGTGTTCCTACAAATTATTCAGCCTATTCGACAACACTTCTTTCACTATAATAAAAAGAAATCTTGCTTTTTAATTAAGAGTTGGACTGGTATCCACTTTATTCGCAATAAAACTCATTTGAGTTAAGGCAAACCCAATAAGAGTTGCCAATGGGTCTAATTTTAAATAACCCATTCCAAAAGCCATTAAAACCAATGTTAAAACAAACTTTTGTATCGCACCGATATATATTTCAATATACCCCTGTTGTTTATCTCCCCCTGTTTTTTTCCCAGGTAGAGCAACCTCACCAGCACGACTGATGCGCCAGGCCATAAGTACAGTACCTGACAGCGTAATACTTCCACCAAACAAGGCGGCAAAAAATCCATTTATGTTTTGAAATGCAAGATAGCCAAGTGCGACCATGAGTGTCAGAACAAGCTGAACAATGATTAGTCGGTATACAACTCTGCGCATGACGACGGCTGCAAAGCTCATCTACCTGTCTCCTAGTATCAAACGCTCTTTTTTAGTGAATCTCTCTTCCAATAAAGATTCATAAAAGTATTGTTAAATACACACTTATTTAATCCGAGGCAAATTATAATAATAAACTTGCTTTAGATCAATGAAAATAACGATATTCTAATATTTATCCCATAATAGGTAGGGGTAATACATATTATACTTCTCTCTTGCAGGGTACTTATCTCCTTGTGAATAGTACATCTGGGTAAGTATAGCGGATGATATTTATTTGTCATCCTTTAAATTAGATATGCTTGATCTTGAGCATATTTCTGAAAATTTGTAACTATATATAGTTATTTTATATGAGCAAGAATGCCTTCTAATTCATCCACCGTATTATAATGAATAACCATTTTTCCTCGTCCCTTGCTTCCATGTTGGAAAATCACTCGTGCACCAAGCTTATCCGTCAGATTTTGTTGTAAATTAAGAATATTGGGATCGTCTTTCTTTTCTATTTTTTCTTTAGGATTTAATACTTTTTTAATAAGACTTTCAGTTTCACGAACCGACATCCCCTTGCTCACAACATGACGAGCAGTATAACTTTGTTGCTCACCTTTAAGAGCAAGTAAAGCACGGGCATGACCCATTTCTAAATCACCATTTTCAAGTAAGCGTCGAGTTGCATGCTCCAACTCAAGTAAACGTAGCAGGTTAGATACTGAAGCTCTTGAACGTCCCACAGCATCAGCAGCCTGTTGATGAGTCATTTTGAATTCATCAATCAGTCTACGTAAAGCACCAGCTTCTTCAATTGGATTAAGTTCTTCGCGCTGAATATTTTCTATCAATGCCATGGCGATAGCAGCCTGATCAGGCACATCACGAATTACAGCAGGAATTTCAGGAATACCAGCCATTTGAGTCGCTCGCCAACGGCGTTCACCGGCAATAATTTCGTATTTTTGATCACCACTGTCAGTGGATTCACCGATAGGTCGAATAACAATTGGTTGTACAACACCCTGCGCTTTTATAGAATCTGATAATTCTTCAAGCGCTTCAGGATGCATGTCAATACGTGGCTGATAAACACCTGGCTGAATAAATTCAACAGGCACATTGTGTAGTTCACCATCTAATCGCTTTCTTTCAAATGCTTCAGCTGCCTCTGAGTTTGAAACTGAACTGGAGTCAGAATTTGGATCCTGCTTTGCTTTTTTAGCACTGCCGCCCAACAAAGCATCCAGGCCACGACCTAAGCCACGTTTTTTAACTGCCACTGCCAATTCCTTAATATATGTTTAATTCCTGATAGATTTTTCATTATAAGGAAATTGCCTGTCTGGTACAAAGGAAATAAACAGAAGTCATTAAGTGTGTCAGTGTAAAAAAAGCTGACGCAATATTATCCAATAGGCATTTTAATGCATTCATAAGCTCAATATACTTACTTTTATTAAGGTTAATTATCAAATAAATCTATTTTTCTAACGTTTTCAATTATATATGTCAACTTTCTTTACATATCATCATTTACAGAAATAAAAAAAACCTATAAACACTTGTATTTAAAGAACAATTAATTATTGGCCCGGGTTTTGCTTTGTATTAATTATAAACAATAAATTTCATATAGGTACCCAAATGAATCATTCAACTCTAATCAAGACAACTGCTGCAATTTGTCTTTCACTTTGTTTTTCTTCCAGTGCTTTTGCAACCACAATTACTGATGGCTATATTGGCGGTGATGATCATGGCTATGGTGATGTGATTGGCGCTACAAGTAAATTTGGCATTGATCAAGCGAACATAACTCAAACCAGTTCTAGTCTAACTATTGATATCACAACAAGTTTTGTTAGTGGCAACGGCCTCGGTAGTTTTAGTTCTTTAACAGGAGGCTCTTCATATAGTGCTGGTAGAGGCATAGGAATGGGTGATTTGTTTTTAACCACAAACTGGGCTCCAGCTGGTAATGCAGGTAATGGCTATATTACAGATAATTTACTGAACACTGGAACAACCTGGAATTATGTCTTATCACTTGGAAACAATGTGAATAAAACATCTGGTGTTGATGATCGTTGGGATACTTCTGGTGATGCAATATTATATAGAATATTGAATGAAGACGCCTACTTAACCAGTAATGACTTTTTATCAGGTGGCGTTTATAGAAGTGACCAATTGATTGCTGTTGATAGAAGTATTACTTCTGGTCTACAAGCAGTAGGTACAGGCTCCTGGAGTGATATCGGAAACGGTATTAGCTTCAATATAAATGATTTTGAAAGCATCACTGGTATTGGAGCACTGGATCAACTTGGTATGCACTGGGCAATGACTTGTGGTAATGATGTTATTGAAGGTCAACGTGCAGCCATTCCAGAACCAGCAAGTTTATCTTTAATTGGTCTTGGTTTATTAGGAATGGGTGCGGTTAGAAGACGTCGCAACAAAAACGCTTAATTACCAACTCCTTTCATTATTTATGCCCCTTCATGAGTCATCATACAAGGGGCATATTTCAATAATCACTAAGCAGGTTCAGAAAGAGCCTCTTCTCTTCGTAACATCTCTCCAGCCAAAGCTAAATAAGCACGAGCACCTTTTGATGAACGATCATAACTGATCACAGGCATTCCATGACTGGGTGCTTCTGCAAGACGGACATTTCTGGGAATAATAGTGCGATACACTTTTTCATCAAAATGTTCTAACAACTGACGAGATACTTCAATAGCTAAGCGATTACGAGGATCAAACATGGTTCTTAAAATACCCTCGATTTCAAGTTGAGGATTCAATGACTCTTTGATACTGGCAATAGTGTCACTCAATGCCGTAAGACCTTCCAATGCATAGTATTCACATTGCATTGGAATGATGACACTATTGGCTGCTGCCATGGCATTCACTGTTAGCATATTCAGCGATGGCGGGCAGTCAATAATAATGTAATCATAATCATCAGCAACTTCTTTAAAGCGGTAGCTTAATTGCCGTTCACGATCAAATTTGGTCATTAATTCAACTTCTGCAGCCGTTAAATCACCATTACCTGGAATCAAATCGTAACCAGCCTCTTCCACAGACACTTTCACATCTTTGACTGGACTTCTGGAAATCAATAAATCATAACCACTGAATTCGACATCATTTTTATCGATACCGCTACCCGTTGTGGCATTACCCTGCGGATCCATGTCAACCAATAAAACATTTCGTTTTGTAGCAGCCAGTGATGCAGCCAGATTAATACTGGTGGTGGTTTTACCAACACCGCCTTTTTGATTGGATATGGCGATAATTTTTGCCATGATATATTTGCCTGCTTATTTTTATACAGCTAGCTTTTATATAGCCCGCTTCGATTTAATCCGTTTTTATTTAAACCTGAGGTGCGTAAGCAATCTGAATCAAATGACGCTGAGCATTTAACCCTGATACTTTAAGTTCGTTGATTTGTTCTATTCTAAAGCCTTCTGGCAGTTGTGCAATCTCTTCTTCCGGAATTTGTCCTTTCATTGCCAAAAAGAGACCTCCATCTCTGGAATTATCACCTTTGTGACAAAGATGCTGGCAAAAATTCAACATATCTTCAAGCGAAGCAAAAGCTCTTGATACAATACGATCAAACTTTTCACTTCCCTCCACATGAAATTCTTCTACCCGTGAATGAACTGCTGTAACATTCTTTAAACCCAACTGAGCAACAGCCGTTTGAATAAAACGAATTTTTTTTCCTCTAGCATCCATCAATACAAAATCAATTTCTGGGAAACAAATTGCCAATGGAATGCCAGGAATACCTCCTCCTGTACCTACATCAAGTACTCGTTTAATGCTTTTTTCATCTGAACAGCTTGTTGAAAAAAAAGGTAACATCACCAAGCTATCCAATAAATGAAGAGTAATCATTTCTTCTGGTTGACGAATAGAGGTCAAGTTGTAGACCTTATTCCATTTATTCAGCAGTTCAACAAATTGAATGAGTTTTTTCTGTTCTGCATGACCAATATCCTGACCTTGATTTTGCAAGCCCTCAGAAAGTAATGAAGCAAGTGAAGACATGTTAGTTACCTGCCTTTTTTATGAACACAAGTAATAACGAAATTGCAGCCGGAGTCACACCAGGTACGCGACTGGCCTGTCCTATAGTTTCTGGTCTTGCCTTTTGAAGTTTTTCACGAACCTCCGAAGACAATGAACTGATTTTCTGATAATCAAAATCATCAGGAATTACTTTATTTTCATAGCGTTTATGTTTTTCAATTTCTTCCAGTTGACGCTTTATATACCCAGAGTACTTAGTTTGAATTTCCACCTGTTCTGCCGCAATGGGATTCGCCAGCCTTTCACCCGCAATATTCAGACTGGTGAGCGAATCATATGTCACTTCTGGGCGCCTGAGCATATCGTATAAGCTAGTATCTTTACTTAAAGGTGTTTTAAGCACCTGCATTGCCTCTTCCTGGGTTAATGCATTTGGACCAATACGTGTTGTTTGTAAACGTTTAATTTCTGCCTCAACTTGTTCCTGTTTCTCACTAAAAGATTGCCAGCGCTTATCATCAACCAGACCGAGTTCTCTTCCTTTTTCAGTGAGTCGTAAGTCAGCATTATCTTCTCTTAAAATTAAACGATACTCGGCTCTTGAAGTAAACATTCGATAAGGTTCAGAAGTGCCACGAGTGATTAAATCATCAATCATCACACCAATATAGGCTTCCTCACGTCCCGGGGACCAGGCAGCTTTTTCCTGAACAAATAAGGAGGCATTAGCACCAGCAATTAAACCTTGCGCTGCAGCTTCCTCATAACCCGTTGTTCCATTGATTTGTCCTGCAAAAAACAAACCTTTAATAAATTTAGTTTCCAATGATGACTTTAAATCTCTGGGATCAAAAAAATCATATTCGATAGCATATCCTGGACGAACAATATTGGCATTTTCAAACCCCTTCATTGAACGAATAAAAGCCATTTGGATATCAAAAGGCAAACTGGTTGAGATTCCATTAGGATACACTTCATGAGTTTTCAAGCCTTCAGGTTCAACAAATATTTGATGAGAATCTTTATCGGCAAAACGGTTTATTTTGTCTTCAATTGAAGGGCAATATCTTGGCCCTATCCCTTCAATAACTCCCGTAAACATGGGAGAACGTTCAAATCCAGAACGAATAATATCGTGGGTCTTTTCATTGGTATGAGTAATATAACAACTGATTTGTTCGGGATGATCACTGGCCTTACCCAAAAATGAAAAGGTCGGAATCGGTACATCACCCGGTTGTTCCTGAAGTACTGAAAAATCAATCGTTCGACCATCGAGTCGTGGTGGCGTACCTGTTTTTAAACGATCTACATTAAACGGTAAATCTCGCAGACGTTGTGACAATTGATTGGAAGGTGGATCACCGGCACGACCACCCTGATAGTTTTCCAGGCCAATATGAATCAAACCACCTAAAAAAGTACCTGTAGTTAAAACCACTGATTTTGCTCTAAACTTAAGCCCCATTTCAGTTTCAACACCGACAACCTGTTCATTTTCAATAATCAGATCGGTGACAGCCTGTTGAAAAAGTTGAAGATTTTCCTGATTTTCCAAAGCATATCGAATCGCAGCTTTATATAAGACACGATCCGCTTGAGCACGAGTTGCTCTCACTGCTGGCCCTTTTGAGGCATTAAGACGACGAAATTGAATACCACCTAAATCGGTGGCTTTTGCCATCAGACCACCCAAAGCATCAATTTCTTTAACCAGATGACCTTTGCCAATCCCACCAATAGCGGGATTACAGGACATTTGACCTAGAGTTTCAATATTATGTGAAATCAGTAAAGTATTGGAGCCCATACGACTGGCAGCCATTGCAGCTTCTGTACCTGCATGACCTCCGCCTATAACAATGACATCAAATTGATCGGTATAAAACACTTAATCGACTCCAAACTAAAGCAAAAGACTTTTTAAAAAATATTGGACATTATAAATCATTCACTTTGTTTGTAGTATGATAAATTTTATTTAGAAATAAATAGCTTTAAGATTAGTTTGCCATTTATGTAATGTTTAGACATGAATAAGCATGACTTCAGAACAATCATCATATTTAGCTCGCATCAAACACCATATTAGCCCAGCTGACAGCTTCAATATGAGCGACAAAAATGTCATTCTGAGTGAGATTTTTAAAATGATTGTTTTCAAAATCTGATACTTCATACGCCATAACACATTGAATGGCTTCGCCACAATCTCCCTCATGACTTATCAATGCATTCACTATATCCTGATTTAATGGTAACGGTTTAAGCAGATCTGATAACTCTCTTTCCATTAAGATATCCAGTCCTGAAAACAAACCAACAGTAAAAAAACTTTCCTGATCTTGTAAGCCTGCAGCTTCAGAAAGAAGCTCACACATTTTGGCTCTCACCATGGTTAAATGGAGAATTTCTGAGGGGCGATCATCCAGACTAGACAAAGCTAATAATGAAGCCCAGGAACGTAACCTCTTTCGTCCTAAAATAACGATCGCCTGACGAATTGAATCAATTTTACGATTTAAATTAAAGAGTGCAGAATTAATTAGTTTCAACATTTTATAACTAAATGAAACATCAAAACCAATTGCTTCTTCAATTTCATCCATATCCGACTCTGGGTTCATTAAAATGGATAATAAATTCAGTACAGCCATTTTGTTAGAAGCCAGAGTTTTTTTCTTTATAACTCTTGGCTTACTTAGAAAATACCCTTGAAAATACTCAAAACCCAAACGGTGACATAGAAAAAATTCATCCATTGTTTCAATTTTTTCAGCCAGAAGTTTGACATCAAATGTTTTTAAAATATTGACATGGTCAACAAGTTCTTCTTCTGATAATTGCATTATGTCAATTTTAACAATATCAATATACGGCATCAGAGGTTTATGATCAGGATTATAAATATAGTCATCAAGTGCCAATATAAATCCCTGTGATTTAAGTCGTTTTGAAGCTTCAATAATTTCATCAGTAATAACAATGTCTTCCAGAATCTCAAGCACTGCTTGTTTAGGACTGATAGGCAATGAGTTCTCGTTTAACATGAATTGCTCGGTCAGATTAATAAAGGCTAAGCGATTACCAACCAGTTTTTCCAAACCAATTTCCAGATAAGAATTAATTATTGTTGTTGAAGTTGCACCATCAGCACCAATTGCCTGAAAAGCATTAGCAGGACTACCATCGGAACGAAAAAGCAGCTCATATCCATAGATTTTAAGTTGCTTATTATAAATAGGTTGTCGACCAACAAATATCTCAGGCATTAAACGTTCTCATGATGATTTTGTAATAACTTTTTTATTACAAAAGTATAGCAGTGATTTTAAATAAATCGTAACTAATCAATAGGATTTAAAACAAATGAACAAAGTACTATAACCCTATAAAATCTCCTGGATTTCATACCAACCAACAAGAGGCTACAGAATATTCAATCATTCGAATTCTATACTTTTTTAGGCTATTATTAAGATATGTATAATTCAGAAAAAAATTAAATATGTTTTCTTTTCGAAACAAGTTGGTTATTGCATTTTTTTTATTTGGAGCTTTACTTATAAGTATTTCTTCTCTGCTGATTTTCACAATGCAGGAATTATCATTAAAAGCCACCAGTATTGAAACCGCACAGCAAACACATCAAAAACTGGATGAAGATATTGGTTCTTACATCCATAAGTTTGAAAATTCACTCAATGCATTAGAAAAATCTAAAGCATTTCAACAATACCTAAACAATCCTTCTGCTAATAAGGCTATTGTTAATGATCTTTTCTCTTCATTTATTTCTTCATCTGACAATATCTATCAATACCGTTATATTGATATAAATGGCATGGAAAAAATACGTGCTGACAGGAAAGATTTTGGTGAAAATGTGTTTTTTACAGCAGAGGATAAATTACAAAGTAAATTAACACGTTACTACTTTCGTGAAACAATTAAAACAGATAAAGAGATCTTTTATTCAAAAATTGATCTCAATATAGAACATGGAAAAATTGAAAATCCCATTAAACCCGTTATAAGAATTGCTAAAAAAGTGGTCTTAAATGGTAAAACCGCTGGAATTCTTATTATCAATGTTCTAATGGACAGATTTATAGAAAGGTTATCTTCATCCGCTATTTTCGATATTTATTTAATTGATAAAAATGGTTTTTTTCTTGCTCATCCGGAAAAAGATAAACGTTGGAGCCTCTATTTAAATACAAACCATAATGCTAAGGATATATTTTCTGATAAAACAGAATGTATTTTAAACAATACACAATGCCAGACTAAAGAATTTTATTCCAGAGATATTCAAAGTTTACGTAATCCAGATCACTTAAAATTAATTATTCAACCCCGTTTACTAAAAATTCATAAACAAATGGAAAAACAATTTTCTGATATGTTACTTATTTCCTTCGCTGTTTTGCTACTATCATTTCCTATTGCTTATCTTTTTGCAATAACACCCACCAGGCTTAAATCTAGTGTTGATCAACTCAATGCTTCTCTAGAAAGAAAAATTAAAGAAAAAGTGGATGAATTAAAAAATAGTAACTTAAAATTAGAACAAAAAGTTCTGGAGCGAACTCAGGAACTTGAAGAGTCTAATACAAAACTTTATTTACAGGCCACTATTGATCCTTTAACTCAAATCCCAAATCGACGTTATTTTTTCGAAATGAGTGACCGCTATCTGCAACTATCTCATCGTAAACGTCAATTATTGACATTTATTATTTTTGATATTGATTTTTTCAAAAAAGTAAATGATTCCTATGGCCATAATACAGGCGATCAGGTACTGAAATTTATTACTGAAAAAATCAGCTTACAATTACGCAGAAGTGATATTTTTGGTCGAATTGGTGGTGATGAGTTTGCTATTGCACTATTGGATACAAACATAGAAGAAGCCACTGAAATTGCTGAAAAATTAAGAACAACAATACAGGAAGCTCCCTATTCAAATAAGAGTATCACAGTTGAGTTATCAATCAGCCTTGGTATCACTGAGGCCAAAGAAAATGAGCAAGAGGTGTCGTTTATTCTATCAAGAGCTGATGTTGCACTATATCAAGCTAAAAATAATGGTCGAAATCAGGTTGCTGTTAGTTAATAATTATCTTAAACCAAAATCAACCTTATAAGTTGAGTTCAATAATTAAAGCTCAACAATTATAGTTCAACAATAAATTCATCAGGTTTTCCAAAAAAGTAGCCTTGCACATGAGTAACTCCTAACTCACTTAGAATTTGTGCACTGGCTTCATCTTGAACAAATTCAGCGATACTCTCTACATCCATTTCATTGACTAAACTCATAATTGCCTTTACCGTTTTAAAGTGTTCAGGCGAATGATTTATTTCCTTGATTAATGAACCATCAATTTTTACTGCATCTAAATTGAGCTCAGTCAGATTTGAAAAATTTGAATATCCACTACCAAAATCATCTATTGATATACCACAGCCCAATTTTTTTAATTCAAAAATGAAGTTTTTAACTTTATCCATATCGGTCAGCATCTCACTTTCCAATAACTCAATATCCATACGTGACACAATATCAGGATAAGTTGTAAAATGGTCTATCAACGTATTAATAATACCCTCATCTTCTAGATCTGACATACTAAAATTTATTGAAAAGCGATATGTTTTATCTGAAAAATAAGCAATTGTTTTGCTGATCATTACACGGGTAATTTCATGATAGAGCGGTGTTTGTTGAGCAACGGGTAAAAACTGTATTGGCGATAGAATTGTTCCATCTTTTAGTTTGAGTCTAACCAGTGCTTCATACTTTACAATTTCACGAGTCTTCAGATCAACAATTGGCTGATAGTATGGAATAATGCGATTTTCATTTAACGCATCATGAAGGATTTGAGTAATCTCAATATTGGAACGTATTTTCTCTTTTACATCCAGCTCTTTAGAGTAATGAATAAGGTTTCCAATTGGCCTTAATTTAAGTTGTTTAAGAGCCATATCAGCTGTTTCCAATAGCGGTTTAGTATCACTAATCGCCATATTAATACTAATGATTTGTTCAACATCGGCAATAATATAATTTCTATTGGTTAATAGCTCACTCACACCATTCGCAATTTTTCCAACTTCTTGAGTCTTAAGCCCTTCAAAAACGATAGCGAACTCATCACCACTAATTCGATAACAAGTCCCAGCTTCTTGATTAAATTTATTAATTAAAATATTAGAGATTTCAATCAAAAGCTTATCCCCAGAATCCACGCCATAAAAATCATTAATCAATTTAAATCGACTGATATTAAGAAGTAAAATCACTGGCTTATCCAGCTGGCTCACTGAAATTTCATAACTGTGACGATTTAATAGTCCGGTTAAAACATCATGTTGTAGAGTATAATTTAACTGTTCATGAAGATTGACAAGCTTAATATTCTCTTTTTGCAACCGATACAGCAAGATAGTAATAGTTAGTATTGCCATAAAAATCAGAACAAATAGTGATATTGCCAGAGTATTTAGATAGGTAATGTCATCCTCTGATAATTGTTCAAATTGCTGCTGAGCTTTTTCCAGGTTATTGCGCAGAGACGAATTCATGATCTTTGAAAAGATATTGATATAAAGTGAGTAGTTTTTTTGCAAATATTTAAAGTGTATTAGTAGTTGAGCCACATATTCAGCTTGTTCCTTTGTATAGGATTCACTTTCAAATTGCTGGATACGTAAAGACAAAGTTTCTAAATAACTATCATCCAATAAGCGTTTTGCTTGTACGACGCTATCAATAATATCATGTATGGCACGAACCGATTTTGAACCTGGCTGGAAATATTCAAGTGATTTTACTTCATGTGAGGACAAAAAAACCATTGAATTTTTTATACCTGCATTAATCATCAAATAATGTTCAACCAGCTCAATATATGTCTCTATTTCAATTTTGAGGTGAGATATTGTCTCTTTTAATGGTTCATAATGCTTCTCTGTTTGGATTAAAGGATGTTGATATAAAGAAAAAACAACTGTTTTGATGCTGTTTCTATCTCTGGCAATGGAATCCTGATTGTAATAGGCAAACAGTGCACCTTGTAAAACACCGTAGCTGATATGCTCTTGCTGTTTTTGCAAAGAATTAAATTGTGCACTAATCGTTTTGAAATTTTGCCTGAAATCCTTTTCAACACTATAGTAATAAACAAGCATTATTATTGATATGATGCCAACCGTGAGTGCTGCTATTGTTGAGTAACTAAATCGCATCGTTTTCCTCAAAAGATATTTGCATGACTTACTCCAAAATAGCAGGTTTTTCACCTGTCAGTGTATTTAAGAAAGCATGCAGCATATCAACCTGCTCATCAGAAATAACATAGCCAAGGTTGTGATAACTCATTGATTTTATTGCATCACGAAGATTTTTTTCAGATGCATCATGAAAATAAGGGGCAGATAAGGCAATATTTCTTAAAGTCGGTACCTTAAAAACATTTTTATGATAATCTTTTTTTGTCAATGAATAGCGATCAGGATAACCTTCCTGATAGCTATAGGGAATGATTGTTCCCATTTTTTGAAAGGAATTACCACCAATATTGATACCATTATGGCAAGTAATACATCCCAGCTCTTTGAATTTTCTATACCCCTGTTCTTCAAGAGGGCTTAACTGTTCTTCACCACGTAAATAACGATCAAATTTACTATTCGGTGTGACCAGCGCTTTTTCAAATTCAACAAGCACTTCGATTACCATAAAAAAAGTAATTTTATCTGTAGTATTCTCAACATTGAAAAGTGTACGATACTTATTACTAGCATTAATTCGCACTTCCACATCCTGCGCATTCATAGCCATTTCAGCAGGATTATGAATAGGCCCATTGGCCTACTCCTCAAGCGTAGTAACTCGTCCATTCCAGAATTGTTTAAAATTAAATCGGGCATTTAATACTGTCGGTGACTGGATATTTCCTGCTATACCATTAACGCCCACAGAAACGTTTCTACTATCAGCTCCTCCAGCATTTAAATCATGGCAACTAACACAAGCCACACTCCTGTCATGTGACAAAATAGGATCAAAAAAAAGAGCTTTTCCAATATTAGCCTTTATTGGGTCATAATCAGCCTGAACAGGCAAAGGCTCAATTGGTTCTCTTGCCAAAGATAAATTGGCGTATGTAAAACAACATAATATTAAAAAGAAATCTAAATAACGTATACTCATCAACTAAGTCTAGCATTTTTTCACAAAATTGAAATCTAAGCTTTTCATTGAACATGAATATTATTTAACAGGTTTATTTCTGATCATTCAGAGCTATAATCGTTAACAAACTCAATTGATAAGATAATATGGATAGATATGTCATTAATTAAGCGTCAAAATAACTTTCTCATTTCTTTTGCTGCTATTGTGATCATTCTTACAGGCATAAAATTTGCTGAATCAATCATATCACCGTTGTTAATTGCACTTTTTATTACCGCAATCAGCGGACCTGCAATGTTCTGGCTACTCAACAAAAAAGTACCTTCAGGTCTTTCTGTAACCATCATTATTTTAACCATCACTTTTTTTGGCTTCTTTATCAGTTCAATTCTCAGTACTTCTCTACATGATTTTTCTGAAAATATACCAACTTATCAAGCTCGTTTGCTAGAAATTACCAGTGGTATTACAACATCACTTAATGAATTAGGCATAAATCTTCAAATTGGTGAAATAACTCATTTATTAAATATGGGTAAATTTATGAGTGTTGTGGGATCTACCTTTAACCAGGTATTAGGTACTCTGACAAATATCTTTTTAATTTTGATGATGGTCATATTTTTATTATTGGAATTGACTTCTTTTCGATTAAAGCTCAGCCTTATTTCTAACGAACCAACCAAGACAATGGCTCGTTGGGCTAATATTTCAGAGACCATTAGCAGTTATTTTAAAATAAAAACATTAACCAGTTTATTAACTGCAGTGCCAATTATTATTGTATTAAGTATTATGGGAATCGATTTCCCAATACTATGGGGTATCATCGCTTTTTTACTTAATTTTGTCCCTAACATTGGTTCTATTATTGCAGCGGTCCCTGTCATACTTCTCGCTCTTATTCAATTCGGCTTTATTGCTGCAGGAGAAGTTATCATACTCTATTTGCTCATGAATAATATTATAGGTAATTTCGTTGAACCCAAATTAATGGGCCGCAGCCTTGGATTATCCACACTGGTCGTATTCCTTTCCTTAGTTTTTTGGGGTTGGTTACTTGGACCAATTGGCATGCTCTTATCAGTACCACTCACCATGACATTTAAAATCATCATGGGTAGTAATGAAAACACGCAGTGGATAGCCACTCTTTTAAGCAATGAAAATGATGAGTTAATTACCAAAAGCTTAAATAATGAAGCAGGACAAGCATAAATGTTTAGCTCTCTTTTAAAAACGGCCAATACCATCATCTATGGTAAAGAAGATCAACTCAAACTGGCTATTGCCTGCCTATTATCCAGAGGACATTTACTGATTGAAGACTTACCAGGCATGGGTAAAACAACACTGGCTCATCTATTAGCCAAACTCTTCGGTCTGGATTATTCACGCATTCAATTTACCAGTGACATGCTACCCGCTGATATAATTGGTGTTTCTATTTTTGATAGAAACACCACTGAATTTCGTTTTCACCCTGGTCCTGTTTTCAGCCAATTAGTCCTGGCCGATGAAATTAATCGTGCCACAGCCAAAACTCAAAGTGCTCTACTTGAAGCAATGGAAGAGCAGCAAATTACAATGGATGGTGAAACTTATCCTCTAGCTGATCCATTTTTTGTCATTGCCACTCAAAACCCACAAACACAAACTGGTACATTTCCTTTGCCAGAATCACAATTAGATCGTTTTTTAATGCGAATTGTCTTAGGTTATCCTAATCGCCAAACTGAAAGAGGCATATTAAGTGGTGCTGATAGACGAGAATTATTAAAGGACATCACACCAGAATTCAGTACAGAACAATTGCTCAAAATGCAGCAACAGATCCGTGAAGTCCATATTTCCTCTGCTTTATTGGATTATGTTCAGGATATTCTACAATTTTCACGGCATAGTCAATATTTCCTGACAGGCCTGTCACCCCGAGCTGGTATTTCATTATTAAGATCAGCACAGGCATGGGCATTTATACACAATCGGGAGATGGTTATACCCGATGATATCAAAGCGGTCTTACCTTCAATTATATTACACCGTCTTGTTGTGAGAGACGATCAAAGTCGTAATGAACAACAAATAATGAACTTATTTGATGAGTTACCCATTCCATAATTACACCTCGTGACACGTTTTATTAATTGATATTTGTCATGACAAAACTTTTGTCTTGATCTATGTCATGATCATTTATTGATCTATGTCATGAAAAGATCATGACACAGATCAATAAATCTAACCTTCTATCTTTTCTCATACTCGCCTATAAGTAAGCAGATATACCACTTATTTCGAATATATTAATATTGGCATATAAAATGCTAATAGCTAGCCAGTGCAATTATTTTGTGCAATAAAATCGATAAGGGGGGACTTCATCTTTGGTATATCCAAAAGACTCTTATCAAAACTGATTTTTTAAAAATATTATAAAAACCCACAAATATCCAAGGAGAATATTATGAGGTATCGTTTTTTTTATTCCATTATCATCAGTTATTTACTTTTTTTCGGATCAAATGCACATTCTGCAGATTTGGAAAATGGTAAAGAGCTATTTAAATTTTGTACTCTTTGTCATGGTAAAGTGGGTCAGGGTGTAATAGGAGGCGATTTTCCAAAAATTGGTGGATTACCAGAATATTATATAGCAGATCAAATTGAACGATTCGTCAAAGAAAAACGCTTTAATCCTGCAATGGTCACAATTGGTCGTCTGGAGACGATGACTAAAAAAGAAAAAGAAGATCTTGCAGCCTATATCGCTTCTATTGATATTCAAGAAGCTGCACCTACATTGACTATCCCAACATTTATAGGTGATGCCAAAAAAGGTAAAAAACTCTACAAGGGTGACTGTAAAACTTGTCATGGAAACAAAGCCCAGGGTAAAGCCAAAAAGAATGCACCACCAACTGCCTGGCAATATTCTGAATATTTATTGAGACAGATCGATTTCTTTAAAAATAAAGATCGTCACCATGATAATGATCCAGAAGATGAAACCTTTGATGATTATACAAAAGAAGAAATCATTGATATTCTTACTTTCATTTCAACTCTTGATGACTAAGCAACTCAACATAAAGGATATAACATGAAATTTTCAAAACTTATCATTCTCAGCATAAGCCTATTTTCTTCATTCATTATTTTGAGTCAAAATAGCTTTGCTCAAGATATTATTCAAAAAGCTGATCTAACACCTGAAATGATCGATGTATCAAATTCAGTATTAAAAATGCCTCTAAATAAAGGTGTCAGCGCTCGTGATGCACACATGTCTATCAACCTTAAAGCTGAAGAGCTTAATATGAAAAAGGTAGGTTATCTACCTGTTTCAGAGGAATTGAAAGCACGTGGCTTAAACCCACGTCATTTAGAAATTTTTCAATTTTGTAATCCAGAAGATGCGATGAAGATGGTAGAATTCAATACACTGTATGCCGCCTATATGCCTTGTCGAATTGCTTTAGTTGAAGATACTAAAGGCAATCTCTGGTTACAAATGATTAATCTGGATATGATCATTGATAAATACCCTCTGCCAGAAGATCTGAGAAAAATTGCTGTCACTATTAACTCTCAAATGCTAGCAATCATTACAGCAGGTGTTAAAGGAAGCTTTTAGGACTTTAGAAATCTTGATTTCGTAAAAAGTCATTATCCTAGTGATTAGGACTTTAGAAATCTTGATTTCGTAAAAAGTCATTATCCTGGTGATTAGGACTTTAGAAATCTTTGATTTCATAGAAGCAGTTATCCTAATAATTAAAGCCTCTCATCAAGTATGATTTGATGAGAGGCTTTTTTTTTAAAAAAACCAATAATTCTCATATAAGTTTTTGATCGTTATAGTAAACACTGATATAATACATGCCCTTCTATTACTGCTTTGCATATTAGAAGGGCATAATTTTTCATCTGTTTTGTGACTAGTCATCAGAAACAGAAAATATAAACGTTTGATTTTTAATTAAAATATTCTAAATAACAAGTTTATTCTTATTTTAGTTTATTTAGAAACTTAACAATTCAAACACCTTAATCGTCCCTGTTTTTAAATTTAATTATGTCGGGTTATTACTTAACTTGATGCAAAAACAGGATTTAAAGATTTATTAACTGTAAAAACATCAGTTTTTACCTCAACATATGATCAGATTTTTTGATCAAGGATATACCCTAATGAGCGAGAGCTTTGCTGAATTATTTGAAGAAAGTCTAAAAAAGACGGAAATGAAACCAGGCGCCCTGGTAACAGGTGTTATTGTTAGCATCGACAACGATTTTGTTGTTGTTAATGCTGGCCTTAAATCTGAAGGTGTCATTCCTCTTAACCAATTCGCCAATGATGGTGAAATTAACATTGGTGACGAAGTAGAAGTTTCTTTAGATACAATTGAAGATGGCTATGGTGAAACACGTTTATCTCGTGAAAAAGCGAAACGTGCTGCTGCCTGGATTCGTCTTGATAAAGCGTTCGACGCCGATGAAACTGTGACAGGTACTATTATCGACAAGAACAAAGGTGGTTTCACTGTACAACTTGGTGAAATCAGCGCTTTCTTACCTGGATCACTGGTTGATGTTCGCCCAATTCGCGATGCTTCTTACCTTGAAGGCAAAGAGCTTGAATTTAAAGTTATCAAGCTAGACCAAAAACGCAACAACATTGTTGTTTCTCGTCGTGCTGTACTTGAAATTGCTAACTCAGCCGAGCGTGAAAAATTACTTGAGAACCTGGAAGAAGGTCAGACAGTTAAAGGTATCGTTAAGAACCTAACTGACTACGGTGCTTTCATTGACTTAGGTGGTGTTGACGGTCTATTGCACATTACAGATATGTCCTGGAAACGCGTCAAGCATCCTAGCGAAATTATCGCTGTTGGTGATGAAATTGATGTTAAAGTTCTTAAATATGATCGTGAGCGTACTCGTGTATCTCTTGGCCTTAAACAAACTGGCGAAGATCCTTGGTCGAAGATCAAAGAACGTTATGCTGAAGGCACTCGCATGAGTGGTAAAGTTACTAATCTGGCTGACTATGGTTGTTTCGTTGAAATCGAAGAAGGCATCGAAGGTCTGGTTCACGTATCTGAAATGGATTGGACTAATAAAAACATCCACCCATCTAAAGTATGCAATGTTGGTGATGAAGTTGAAGTGATGGTTCAGGATATTGATCCAGAACGTCGTCGTATCTCTCTGAGTATGAAGCAATGTTCACAAAGCCCATGGGAAGTTTTCTCAGCAACTCACGCTAAAGGCGATAAAGTCACGGGTAAGATCAAATCAATCACTGACTTTGGTCTGTTCATTGGTTTAGAAGGCGGAATAGATGGTTTGATTCACCTTTCTGATCTGGCCTGGAACGCAACTGGCGAAGAAGAAATCACTGGCTTTAATAAAGGTGATGAATTAGAAGCAGTGGTTCTTGAAATTGATTCTGAACGCGGCCGTATCTCTCTAGGTATCAAGCAATTAGATCAAGACCCATTCTCAACTTATGTTGCTGCGAATCCTAAGGGTTCAATCGTAACAGGTACAGTTAAAGAAGTTGATGCACGTGGTGCTATCATTGAACTCGCTGAAAATGTTGACGCAAGCTTACGTGTTTCTGAAATTTCTCAGGAAAGAATTGAAGATGCATCAACTGTCTTAAAAGTGGGTGATGAAGTTGAAGCGAAGTTCATCGGTGTTGACCGTAAGAGTCGCACAATCAACTTGTCTATCAAAGCAAAAGATGTTGCTGAAGAAGCAGAAGTTATGTCTGGATACACCGATGGTGGTTCTGCAACAACTTCACTAGGTGATTTATTAAAAGATCAGCTAAGCAAGAAATAAGCAGTATTTAAGAAAAAGCTTAAGCCTATGTTCTAACAAACAACTTAGGCTTATTAGTTAAATGCTTTACAAAAAAAGGGAGTGATTTTATCACTCCCTTTTTTTGTAACTATCATATGAGATAGAAAAATTTATCATTCATTGATTTAAATGTTTCTATTCTGTTACATGTTTCATCAAGGGGTGATTGGATAAGGCCATATACTCCTTCCGTTCTCAATATTGCTATTGAGAAACATAGAAACTTCATCTGCACTAACAGGCTTGCTAAATAAAAACCCCTGTGCCGTTTCACATTCAAGCTTTTGTAAGGCATTCAGTTGCTTAGTTGATTCAATTCCTTCTGCAATAATTCCTTGCTCAAGATTATGACCTATTTCTATCATAGAACGAATTAAAAGTTGCGCATCCTTGTCTGTCAGTATGTCATTTATGAAGTATTTATCAATTTTTAGACAATCAGCTGTCAGGTGCTTTAAAGATGCAAAAGATGAATACCCTGTACCAAAATCATCAATTGCCAATAAAACACCAAGTGCTTTCAAGTCTCGAAAAACCATAAGATTTTGTTCATCTGTCTGAACCACACTTTCCGTAACTTCTAGCTCCAGTTGAGTTGGGTCCATACCGGTTTCATCAATAATACGCTTAATCAGTGACACAAAATCTATATCAAGAAAATGCTTAGGAGAAATATTAACAGCCATTCGAAGTACAGGAAAACCAGCATTTTTCCATGTGACAGCTTGATTGCATGCTGTTCTCAAGACCCATTCGGTAAGTGGTTTTATCATACCGATCCTTTCAGCAATTGGGATAAATTCAGTTGGTGTAATATGACCTAAACGTGAATCATGCCATCTTGATAAAGCCTCAACACCAATAATTTCGCCCGTATTTATTTTTACCTGGGGTTGATAAACAAGTGATAACTGATTTTTTTCAATAGCTTCTCTTAAATATTGCTCCACTTGAAAACGATATTCTGCCTTCTGAGTAAGCTCCTGATTATAAAAAGCATACTGATTTTTTCCATGTTCTTTTGCAGCATAAAGTGAAGTATCTGCTGCTTTTAATAGGGTTGATAGGTCTTTTCCATCATCTGGATAGTGTGCAATCCCAACACTGCAAGCAGGTTTAAACTTTCTACCAAGCAGTTCAATGGGTTTGGCAATACTATCAAGACAACGTTGAGCAACATGAACTGCAGAATAATCATCATCAACATCTTTAGTTATAATGCAAAATTCATCACCACCAAGACGTGCAACAAAATCATTTTCTCGACAGACAAATTCCAGACGCTTGGCAATTTCTCTAAGAAGCAAATCACCCGCATCATGACCCAAACTGTCATTAACATCTTTAAAATTATCAAGATCAATGTATAAAAGACCAAAGCGACGATGATGTCGATTCGATACTTTTATTAATTCTTCAAGATTTTGATAAAAGTGGGCACGACTGGAAAGTCCTGTTAATTCATCATTAAAGGCTAATTCACGAATACGCTTCAGATTTTGTTCGCGCTCCATAACAATTCCGGCAAGTCTCGCAGCAGATTTGAGGTCAAAAGATTCCTCTTCATCTGGAAGGGCGGGATGGTTGTAATACATTCCAAATGCACCTAAGACTTTTCCTGAAGAATTTTTTATTGGTTCAGACCAACAACAACGCATACCATGTGGAAGTGCAACCTGCTTAATCTTATCCCACTTAGGATCAGTTTCAATATTTTCCACCAGAACACGCTTCCCGGTATAAGTAGATGTGCCACATGAGCCCACACCAGGACCATTCTTGAGACCATGTATGGCATCACAATATTCCTTTGGAAGGCTTGGAGCTCCACCATGCATAAGTTTACCATCATGTAATTCAAGCATAGAACATCGTAATCCAGGATGACGTTCCTCATACATTAATGCAATTTCATCGTAAACCTTTGCCACAGGTATTCCTGTGGCAATCATTTCCAGGATTTCAGCATTTTTACTATTAAACTTTTCTGCTATTTTTCGTTCGGTTATATCAACATGAGTTCCAACCAAACGAATTGGCTTCTCATCAGGCTCTTGATTAACACAAAATCCACGAGATAAAACAAAAACAACATGACCATCTTTATGTTGCATTCGCATCTCAACTTCAAATAAATCAGCTTGTCCTTTTAAAAAATCATGAACCTTTTCAAGCACCCAATTCTTATCATCTGGATGAACCAATGATGCCCATGTCTCTAGGGCATCATCAAGTTCATTTTCTTTATAGCCCAACATGCTTTTCCAGCGAGGTGAAAAATAAACTTCATTTGTTTCCAGGTTCCAGTCCCATAACCCATCATTAGCTCCTTGCATAGCAAATGAAAAGCGTTCTTCACTTTTGGCCAGTTCACTGGTCCGCTTTTTAATCTGAGCTTCCATGGTATCAATGGTATGTTTCAGAGATTTTTCAGCCTGCTTTTTCTCCGTGATGTTCATAGAAACAACCATAAAATAATCAATTTGGTCTTTCTCATTTTTAACTGGAACTATCGTCGATTGATACCATAATTTATTGCCTTTTGTATCCTTCACAAAAGCTTCTTGTATAATAATTTTTCCTGTCTCTTTAACCTTAACCAGATTGTTAGTCATAGGAATCTTAAATGAGTCCGGATAAAAAGACAGAGGATAGGTTTTTCCATAATACTCCGTTATGTCATCAATCTGTAGCTCTCTTATACCAGCGGAACTCATGTATTGCAGTCTAAAATCAAGATCCACAATTTTTGTACAAACTGGTGAGTTTTCAAGCCAGGCACGACTCTGCCTCTCAGAATCTCTTAGTTTTTCTGCAGCTTTTTTACGTTCATCAATATTGCGCCCTTTAGCAGCAAGATGAGTGAGATTTCCTTGATCATCAAATATTGGATGCATACGTACATCAAGCCATACCAATTTATCACGCATTTGGACCAAAACTTCACTACTAATAATTTGACCAAGGAGAGTATTTTCACAGGCTTTCTGAATAGAAATTTGTACTTCTTCATCATGGTTAAACCAGAAGCAGTCCCAAATATATCGACCTAAGACATCCTCTTCTTTAAGCCCTGCCATAAATAATGAAGAGTTATGGATTGCCACTAAAGAACCAGAGGTATCAATAACTACAGAAAAAGTGTCTGCATCATTAAATGTTTTTTGGAAATTAAATTTAGAAGGCAATGTCATTTTATTTATTCCAGTTATTTTCTTAAATCCAACATACGGTTACATTTGTGGTATGTACAACAGTATTTAATCATAAAAACAGGGATAACATAGACCCAGTCAATATGTATCTTAATATCATCCTACAATATTTCTGTAAAATATAGAATTAGACTAATTCCAATTCATAATTCTATTGTTTTAGATACTAAGAATTTAGTCATTTTTTCAGCTATTACAGGTCTACTATATAAATAACCTTGAATAGATTCACACTTTTGTTCCTGTAAAAAATCTTTTTGTGCCATGGTTTCTACACCTTCTGCAATCACTTTAAGCCCCATAGATTTTGCCAATGATATGATAGCAATCACAATTGCCTTATCATCTTCATTAATTGCAATATCTCGGACAAATGATTGATCAATTTTTAGTTTATCTATAGGCAAACGTTTCAGATAAGATAAAGATGAATAACCGGTTCCGAAGTCATCAACAGACAGAGAAAAGCCTTTTTGTTTAAGTTGATTAAGGGTTTTAATGGCTTGTTCTGGATTTGCCATAAGATAACCTTCAGTAACTTCCAGTTCTATCCATTCAGGTTGGCACTCATTTTCTTCTACTATATTTGTTATAAACTCTACAATATTGTTTTGCATGAGCTGTTTGACTGAAAGATTGATTGCAAGATGATAATCTCCACCTTGATTTTTCATCCATTTACCCATTTGTTTTGTTGCTATTTTTAGTACTTCTATACCCAGAGGAACTATCAGCCCTGTATTTTCGGCCAAAGGAATAAATTTAGCCGGCGAAATTAAGCCTAAGTCTGGATGATTCCAACGAACCAGAGCTTCCATGCCAATAATTTTATGTGTTTGTGCATTCACCTGAGGTTGATAATAAACCACTAATTCATTATTTGTCATCGCATGACGTAAATTCTGTTCCAGAAGAATATGTTCAAATGCCTTTTCTGTCATGTCCTCTGTATAGTATTGATAGGTATTTCGTCCTTCTTTTTTTGATTTGTACATAGCTGAATCAGAATTTCTTAACAATACTGCAGCAGTATTACCATCATCTGGATACAAACTAATACCAATACTACAGGTAACATAGATTTGTTGTTCTGCAACAGATATAACATTAGCTACTTTATCAATAATATCTAAGGCAATATCAATCGCCATATTATTATCATTAATTGCATCAATAAAAATAGTAAATTCATCACCACCTAAACGAGCCACTGTATCTGCATCTCGTATACAGGACTGTAATCGAATCGATATCTCTTTTAGAACCTCATCACCAATAGAATGACCAAATGAATCATTGATTTCTTTAAAACGATCCAGATCTATAAATAACACAGCAATTTTATATTGATTACGTTGAGCCTGTTTAATCGCTTGTTTTAGTCGGTCAAGAAACAAGATTCGATTTGGAAGGTTAGTTAGTCCATCATGATGCGCTTGATGATCAAGCTCTATGGAACGCTCTTGTAGTTCTTGCTGTATTTGTAGTAGTGAAGTAATATCATGCACTGATTCAATAATGGCATAAGTCTTACCATGACTATCTTTTAATGGTGTTGCATTTAATTCAACATGTGCCACTTTATCTATTCTAACTTCATGCTGATGTATAACAGACAGTGCTTTACCGTCTTGTAAAACTTGTGTTAAAGGACAGGGATGATCAGCACCATGACATGGCATTTCCTGATGATGTGAGATTTCATAACACTTAGGAGCATTGATGTCTTTAATATAGCGTTCATCAATTAAAGCTCTAGCCTTTTCATTCATCATAGAAACTCTATAATCAGATTCAATCACCATAACTGATTCATGAATACCATCCATGACTGATTGGGTAAATTGATTTTTTTCCTCTAATTGCTGTTCTTTTATTTTTCGCTCTGAAATATCACGAACACTTGAAACAAAAATATCCCTACCACGACTCACTTGAAATATAGTGCTGACCTCTACTGGTATTTTTTGTCCATTTTGATGTATAAGTAAATCTTCAACTGTTTCACCATCAGGGTTACTTTTCTCCATTAGTGCAACTTCATGCCACTTATCCATGCTATCAAAAAACAAAGAAATATCAGGGACACTTTTTTCCAATAATTTTTCACGAGAATAGCCCAGCATTTGGCAAGCACTTTCATTTACATCTAATAATTGTGCAGTCATATAGTCAACAACAAAAAAAGCATCTTTACTTTGATCAATTTGTTTTCGAAACAACTTTAGTTGAGCATTTATACGATTTTGTTCTGTTATATCAGTCAATAAGCAATGAGTTTGTTGAAAATTACCTTGCTCATCATTTACTATCCGGCCATCAAATGTCACATCAACTGTATGCCCCTCTTTGTGGAGCATTTTAAATTCAATACCATGCACTTCACCAGTACTTTTAAACTTAGGAAAATTTTCTCCAAAGTGTTCTTTGAAGCCAGGGGCTAATAAATCACCAAACCATTTATTACTTAACTCCTCTTTGTTATAGCCTAAGGTATTTCGCCAAGCCGCGTTAGCTTCAAGTAGATAACCTTCTTCATCTAATGATTGATAGGGTTGAGGTGCTTGCTCAAAAAAATTCCTGTGTTGATCCAATGTTTTTTGTAATTTTTTTTCTAGACATTTAATTTCACTAATATCATGCCAAACAGAGCGACTACGAATAATATTTCCCTGTTCATCACAAATAGATGAGATATTTAGAGACACATCAACAATGCTACCATCTTTTTTTTGAACTTGTAGTTGTTCTCCCAATACATAACCTATTTCTTTTATTACTGGCAAGATATTTTTTTTAGCATAAGCTGCGCTAATTGGTGTATAAAAATCAAAAACAGAATGCCCTATGACTTCATCTTTTGAAAATCCCAACGTATTAAGTAATGTTTGATTGCACTCAACAATATGAGAGGAGTGAACATCGACACTAAGATACATATCAGGTGCATGCTCATAAAGGTCATGATATTTTTCCTGACTTTTCTGTAAGGAAAGTTTGGCATTGTTTTGCTTACTGATATCTAATGCTGTAAAAGTAACCCCTTTAGTTAAATCGTCTACATCTAAGGGGGTTGAACTCAATAATACATCAATAGTATGGCCATCTTTACATTTCCAACGGGTCTCTACTGTTCCCGTCCCAACTTCTTGTATCTGTCGATATTTCTCTTGTCCAACATAATTATAATCTTCATCACAGAGATACAAGATTCGGGAACTTTGTTCAATCAGTTCTTCCGGACAATACCCCGTCATATGACAAAGCTTATTATTCACTTCTTTCAATATGCGTTCTTTTACCAGCCCTATCCCAATAGGAGCAGCTCGAAAAATACTATCAATATAATAATAACTTTTTTTAAGTTTTTCTGATGCTCGCTTATTCTCAGTAATGTCTCTTCCTACGGCATAGACAACCTCTTCTGAAGGGAATGGCATGGATGTCCATAAAACCCATTTATAGGTACCATCTTTACAACGGTAACGATTTTCAAAATCAATGATAGGCAAACCAAGAGAAAGCTCATTTAAAACTTTTTGAGTAGATTTTTGATCATCTTCATGAACAAAATAAAGAAAAGGCTGTTCAGTGAGTTCTTCTTTACTATAGCCTAATGTTTTTTCAAAAGCAGGGTTAACTAACTTAAAATAACCATCAATACCAGCAATACAATGTAACTCAACAGAAAGTTCAAAAAAATTGCTGACCAAATTTTCAGTGAACTGAGAAAGATTGCCTTTCACCTGTTTAATTATTTGTAAAAGTTCTTTATTGTCTGGCTCTTTTTTCACTGAAAAATTCCACTATTAAACAATAGGCCCACTCAAGAAGGTTGTTTTTTATTATTTAATCTATAAATTTATAATAGCAAAAAATATTCAGTACTGCTCAAAATAACAGGCAAGGCTTATGATAATCCACCTAAATTTCACTCATTTATTATTTAATACCATTACAACCAGTTAAATAAATATAAGCTATTTATTTTTTTGCGGATTTTCGATGTTTAAAATCTGCAATATCTCGTACAATTTCACCATAGGGAAAATCATCAAAGGAAGTATATTCCTTTAAAATTTGTGTTGAAATACCCGTCACAGAAGGCAATTCATCCAACTTCAATTTTAATACTCGTTGCATACCTTCCATACCACCACACTTAATTTTCATATATTGTTGATGGGTTAATTGAGTATCTTTACTACTAATACCCAAGATAAAACGGGTATTTTTTTCTAATTGAAGCACTAATTGCTTACAGGTATCCAGATGATTATCAGGGTGTTGGCAATGCATTTTTCCAGCACATCGATCCGACAGTCTGGCATATTGACACCTGCACCATTTTCCAATAATCGGCTTGGAAAATGGGCAGAGTTTTTCATCATTACTCATAGTTTATTATGTTTAATTAATTTATTGTATAAACATATGGCTAATAAAAGAGAAAAACAATGCTACAATTTTTAGGGCTATAGAGACTATTTATGTTCAATTCTTTTAATGATTTTTTTAGTAAGCATTTAAATAACATAAAAATTAGAAATAAAACCTATGTCTGATTTAACATTAATCATCGGTAATAAAAATTATTCATCCTGGTCTCTTAGACCCTGGTTTTGGATGAAATACCATAACATTGACTTTGAAGAAAAAAGAATCCCGCTGTTTACGGAAACAACCAACACTCAATTGGAAAATTATTATTCAAATTATAAAGTTCCAGTACTATTAGATGGAGAATTTATCGTTTGGGACTCTATGGCCATTTTAGAGTATTTAGCCGAAAAATTTCCACAACATAAAGGCTGGCCTGAAAATTCTGAAGACCGTGCAATGGCACGCTCAATGTGTGCAGAAATGCACTCCAGTTTTACTGCCATGAGAGATGAGTTACCAATGAACTGTAGAAAAACATTTGCTTCTATAAAACTCTCAAATGATGCTTCAAAGGACATTGAACGTATTACTGCTCTGTGGAGATATTTTCGTAAACGCTATGTAGATAAGGGGCCCTGGCTATTCGGTCACTTTTCAATTGCTGATGCCATGTATGCGCCTGTAGTCTTAAGGTTCAAAGGGTATGGCATTGCTCTTAATGAAGTAGAACAAAAATATTGTGATCATGTATTCTCTCACAAAGCATTTATTAAATGGTATGAATCTGGAAAACAAGAAAGCGAAATTATTAATGCTATGGAGTGAAAATTCTCCACAGCATCGAAAGGTTTATCCCCGTTTTAAGCAACACAATCTTGAATAAACTCAGTTTCAGGCCTTTTTAAAGTCACCAGCTCTTCACTACTGGTTGGATGAATAGCCATTGTTGCATCAAAATTTGCTTTGGTCGCCCCCATGGTTATTGCCACAGCAAAGCCTTGCAACATTTCATCTACACCATCACCAATCAAATGAATACCCACTACACGCTCTTCATCTCCCACACAAATCAATTTCATTGCAGTGGTACTTTTATGCTTCGAAAGTGCATAACGCATAGGTGTAAAACTGGTTTTGTATATACACACTTTATGACCATACGTATCACGAGCCTGGCATTCCGTCATACCCATTGTAGCAATCGGGGGATGGCTGAAAACCACACTGGGAATTTTATCATAATCCACTTTTGCATATATTTGTCCACCAAATAAGCGAGTAGCTAACTTGCGTCCAGCATCCACAGCCACAGGAGTTAATGCAGGTCTTCCAGTAATATCTCCAATGGCATAAACACCTGGTACGTTAGTATTTTCATAAGCATTCACAGGAATTATTCCATTATCATGGACATCAATACCAGCAGCCGCTAAATTTAGGCCGCTTGTATTAGGTTTACGACCAATTGCCCAAATAACCACATCATAGGTATTTTTTTGACTACCATTAACCACTTCAATACCATCTTCTTTTTGATGTAAAGCTGATATTTTTGCCTGCATATTTAACTGAATCCCCTGATGAGACATTTCCTGCATTAATACTTCACCAACCATAGGATCAAAATGTTCCAATAAGCGTTCTTCCCGAGCATATAAACTCACATTTGATTCCAGTGTATTCATCACACCACTGAGTTCAACACCAATAAATCCACCACCAATCAAAGCGATTCGCTTAGGGTGATTATCTAAATTAAAAAACTCATCTGACGTAATACCTAACTCCGCACCAGTAATAGGAGGAATTACAGGTTGACCACCTGTTGCAATCACAACATGATCCGCGGTATAGATTTCACCATTCACATTAATACTATGGACTCCTTCATTTGAATCAACAAAAGATCCATAGCCATTAATATGTTCAATTCCACTATCATCAACATAGTTATCCCAATAATTCACAATATCATTCACATAGCTTGTTCTTCCTTTCATTAACTGTGACCAATTTATACCTTCATATTGAACATTAATACCAAATCCTCCAGCATCATGGCTGGCATGTGCCAAATGTGCGGCATACCACATCACTTTTTTAGGAACACACCCCTGATTGACACAGGTTCCACCCATACGAGCAGCTTCAACAATAGCAACTCGCTGACCAAGCTGAGCAGCTGTTTCCGCTACCGCTAATCCACCACTTCCTCCCCCGATAGTGATCAGCTCAAAATGTTTGTTTTCTGAATATTTCATTTTTATACTCTCTTTTTTTTCAATGATATGAATAAGGATTCTGATTTGATAAAGGGTAAAGTCAATTTAATTATTTTCTGTCAACATTGCTTCCAGCTCTTCTGAGCCGCCAATGTATTCACCTTCAATAAAAATTGTAGTCACATCGACAAACTCACCCTGTTGGCGAGTTTTAAAAGTTACATTTGGCACATTTTTACTTCTCCTGATAATTTATATTTGCCTGAATATCTGTTCATCTGGCTCATTTATTTAAGATGCATATAGTATCTAAGATTTTAACTAATTGTTAAAATCATTTATTTCTACTACACTAATAGATATTTTCGATTTATTAATTATCTGAAATTATTAAGGCCATCAATCATGAATTTACGAGAATTAGAATATTTAGTCGCTGTTGATGATGAACGTCATTTCAATCGAGCAGCTCAACGGTGTTTCGTCAGTCAGCCAACACTCAGTGGCCAGGTCAAGAAACTCGAAGATGAATTAGGTGTGCTTTTAATTGAGCGTAATACCCGTCAAGTATCAATGACTGATGTTGGTTTAGCAGTGGCTCAGCAAGCCAGAAAGATCCTCACAGAAGTAAAAGCAATCAAAGAAATTACTCAGAGCTTTGAAGATCCCATGGCGGGTGAATTACAAGTTGGCTTAATCCCAACCGTTGCTCCTTATTTATTACCTTTAATCATGCCGGCAGTAAACTTAAATTTTCCTAAGTTAACACTCTGGTTACATGAGTACCAAACCGCAGTACTCTTAGATAAGCTAAATAAATCAGAACTGGACTTACTTATTCTTGCATTACCAGTTGAAACGGATGAGTTTTCAGAAATTGATCTGTTTGAAGAGTCATTCTGGTTAGCAGTACCCCATCATGAAGCATTGGGTCGTAAAAAAAATATCCACTTAATCGATTTAGATGAGCAGGAAATGTTATTACTTGAAGAAGGACATTGTTTAAGAGGTCAGGCTTTAGACGTTTGTTTCAGTGCTGGTGCCACTGAAAACAATCGCTTTCGTGCCACCAGTCTGGAAACATTAAGACATATGGTCAGTGAAGGTCTTGGTATGACTTTATTACCCGAGCTCTCCGTACCCAAAAAACGCTCAAAAAAAGATTCAATCCAATACATTCCTTTTAATGATCCTAAACCTCGTCGACGAATTGGATTAATCTATCGCAAAGGCAGTTATAGGGAAGAAACTTATCAACAATTGGCAAAAATAATCAAAAAATTATTTTTGTGATGTTATTGAATACATTTTCATGACATATGAGCTTCTTTTTTTGTCAAAAACCATAAGTTATCCAAAATAGCCAATTTAAAAAACAAGTATCTATATTTAATGCATTTAACTACGTTTTTTATAAACAAACTACTATTATTAAGTTATTAAGAATCATCTCAACATTGTTTTCTGTATGAGCACTTCTATAATCTTGATTTTACGAAATCATAGGTGGTAATCTTGTTTAGACTTGAATTTATTCGCAATAAACTAATAGGTCTTGCCATTACAATGTTTATTGCCGTACTCACTACCTCCGGAACTGGTGTCTATATTCTGTACAAAACCTCTCTCTCAGAAAGAGCAGAACAACTCACAGAAATTGCCAAAATCAATGCCCTCATGCTTGAGTCTATTGCACATTTTGATAAAACACACTTCAGCGAGATGCATTCAGATAAAGATACCTACGATGCAGCACTGAGCCAAATAATAGCAGCACATAAAGTAATGAAGTTTGGTCATAGCGGTGAATTCACTTTAGCCAAAAAAGAAGGCAACAAAATTATTTTTCTAATGAGAAATCACCTTGCAGGTCTGGATGTTCCTGGATCTGTTTTATTGGATAGGGCAAATATAAACACGCCAATGCACAGGGCACTATCAGGTGAATCTGGTTGGATGACAGGGTATGACTTCGAGGGCAAGTATGTAATGGCAGCCTATGAACCCGTCAACATTTACAATCTTGGCATTGTAGCAAAAATAGACATGCAAGAAATTCAAGCTCCATTCATTAAAGCAAGCCTGGTGATTATTTGTCTTGCCATTCTGGTTAGCCTGGCTGCTTTGAGAATCTTTTATCAAACCAGCAAACATATATGCAAGAAATTAGAAGATAGTAACCAGCATATAATCCTACTTGCGAAAAATGCAAAAGATATGATCTATCGAATGTCAATACCTGAGGGTATTTATGAGTATGTGAGTCCAGCTTCAACCGAACTATTTGGAGTAGCCCCAGAAGAGTTTTATCAATCACCAAAAAAAATCAGAAACTTGATCCATCCAGATTGGCTCTCATATTTTGAAAAGCAATGGCAAAAACTTATAACTGGAGACATGCCTCCAACCTATGAATACCAGATTATTACTCCTTTAGGTGAAACAAAATGGATAAATCAGCGAAATGTTCTAATCCTTGATGATGATAACAAACCTGTTGCAATTGAAGGCATTGTCTCTGATATCACTGAGCATAAAACTTTCATGCAGAAATTAATGCATGAAAAACAAATTGCTCAGAGTTATCTTGATATTGCAGGAGTCATAATGGTGGCTCTTGACAGCCAGGGCAATATTATTTTAATAAATCAGAAAGCATGTGAACTATTGGGTTGGAGTGAACATGAAGCAATAGGAATGAATTGGTTTGACAACTTTCTGCCTAAGGATGCTCGTGAAGATGTTCAAAAGGTCTTTGAACAAATCATGTCAGGCAATATTGAAGCTGTAGAGTTTCATGAGAATACAATTCTGTCCAGAGATGGTAAGAAGCGCACTATAGCCTGGCACAATAGTATAGTAATGGACAGTGAAGGCAAGACAATCACCGAACT
>JAPHSW010000157.1 GCA_026196615.1 Gammaproteobacteria bacterium
AAATAAGCAAAAAGCACTTGATGCCGCAATTTCTCAAATTGATCGTCAATTTGGTAAAGGTTCGGTTATGCGCATGGGAGATAATGGCATCACGCAAATAGATTCCATTTCTACTGGTTCATTAGGACTGGATGTTGCTCTAGGGATTGGTGGACTACCCAAAGGGCGTGTCGTTGAAATTTATGGGCCTGAGTCTTCAGGTAAAACAACTTTAACACTTCAAGTTATTGCTGCGGCACAAAAAGCAGGTGGAACAGCTGCCTTCGTTGATGCTGAGCATGCTCTTGATCCTGTCTATGCTGAAAAACTGGGTGTTGATATTGATGGTCTTCTGGTTTCTCAGCCAGATACTGGCGAACAGGCACTTGAAATTACTGATATGTTAGTACGATCCGGTGCAGTTGATGTTCTGGTTGTCGATTCAGTGGCTGCTTTGACACCAAAAGCGGAAATTGATGGTGAGATGGGTGACTCCCATATGGGTCTTCAAGCTCGTTTGATGTCACAGGCTCTACGTAAACTAACGGGTGTCATTAAACGTTCAAATACACTGGTTATTTTCATTAATCAGATCCGTATGAAAATTGGTGTGATGTTTGGTAACCCTGAAACCACAACTGGTGGTAATGCATTGAAATTCTACGCATCTGTTCGTTTAGATATTCGTCGTATTGGTGCGATTAAAAAGGGTGATGAAATTCTGGGTAATGAAACTCGGGTTAAGGTGGTCAAAAATAAAGTCGCACCGCCATTCAAACAAGCGGAGTTTGATATTTTGTATGGCGAAGGTATTTCTTATGAGGGTGAATTGATTACTTTAGGTGTGAAAGAAGGTTTTGTTGATAAATCGGGTGCCTGGTATGCCTATAATGGTGATAAAATTGGTCAGGGTAAAGATAAAGCGAGAAATTTTCTGAAGGAAAACCCAGAAATTGCTGAAGAACTTGATGCTAAAATTCGTGAAAAATTATTACCTGTTGTAATCACCGCTTCTACAGATTCTGTTGAAACTGAAATGGAAGAAGCTTAATTAGTTGTTTTATTGATGCTCATTTGTTGACTATTGTACTCAATGAGTGAGCATCAAACTTATTAGTTTGTTTTTCTCTTTTTTTATCCGCTCCATTCCAAGCATTTTTTACCTTCACAATATCACTTTATTATCTATAATCTATATAAAAATAGACTCATGTTTTTTTTCGAACTGCCGATTTAAAAGTTAATGTTCACAATTAATTGATGTAATTAATATATCTGAGGTATTAATGAAGAATAAAATTAAGCCAACTCAAAAGGAAATTGTGTTGAGAGATGATGATTTTATTGTCTCTAAAACAGATCCTAAAGGTCGAATCATTTATGCTAATAAAATTTTTGTTGAATTTTCAGGTTATACACAAGTTGAGATTCTAAACAAACAACATAATATTGTTCGCCATCCTGATATGCCAAGAGCTGTTTTTAATTTATTGTGGGAGACAATTCAATCAGGAAAAGAATTTAATGGCTATGTCAAAAATATGTCAAAAGATGGCAGCTATTATTGGGTTTTTGCCAACGTAACTCCGAGTTATAACAATGGTAATAATAATATTGGCTATTATTCTGTCAGAAGAAAGCCATCACAAGAAGCATTAAATGTGATTATTCCTCTTTATAAGGAAATGCTTCAAGCTGAGAAAAAAGCTGGAGCAAAAGACGCAATTGAGGCATCAACATCCATTTTATCTGAAAAACTTGTTCCATTAGGAGTTGATTATGACCAATTTGCTCTCTCGCTTTAGTACATCCATCCTGATTAAACTAACTGGCGCACTATTACTGGTGACTCCGGTCTATGGAATGATTCGATATGGAATTGATCCTGTTTTCATTATTGTAATGATTTTGGGTTTCCTTATGTTGTTTATTCAAAATAAGCAATATCAATATATTCAAAATATTGAAGGAGACATCTTAAGAGTAACTGGGAAAATGATGCGGGGGGATCTAAGTGATCGTATTTTTCCAATTGATTATTCAAATGAAATCTCTGCTAATCTAGTTGCTGAATCTATCAATGATACACTTGATCAAATGGAAACATTTATTCGGGAAGTTGATACTGTTTTTGCTTATATCTGGAATGGTCAATTTTATCGAAGTACTTTATCTGTTGGGTTACATGGTGTTTTCAGTAAGTCACTCAAAGATATAGATGCAACAGTTAAAGAGATGGAAAATAGCTATTGGCAAAAACAAAAAGATGAAATGTTATTTGATCTGGATTCGATGCGGAATCTCAGTTTACTTGAAAATTTGAAAAAAAACCAAACTGATCTACAAGTCATTGCTAATGAAATGACAGGGGTAGAAACTTCATCGTCAGAATCTGCTCATACGGCGCAGGAAAGTGAAAAAACTGTTAAAAATGTATTGGATAATATCAGTCAATTAATAGCCTCGATACAAACGATGAGAGGGTCAACACAAACTTTGAGTGAGGCCAGTACTGAAATTACAGAAGTGACCAGTTTTATTGCGGGAGTGGCAGACAAAACTAATTTGTTGGCTTTGAATGCGGCAATTGAAGCAGCGAGGGCAGGAGAAGCTGGTCGAGGTTTTGCTGTGGTAGCTGATGAAGTAAGAAAATTGGCTGTTGATACCAAAGAAGCGACTGATAATATTACTCGAATTATCAAACAATTGCTTGATTCCAGTACGACTATCTTTAATGATACGGAACAAATGAATGAACTCTCTCAGGAATCTCATCAGGTGATTAATGAGTTTGAACAGAACTTTTCACGCTTTTCTGAAATATCACAAAATACATTAGAAGTGGTGAGCCATGCCAAACTGGTTAGTTTTGCAGCATTGGCTAAACTTGATCATATTGTTTATGTACAAAAAGCGTATCGAACCTTAGATGTTGGTCGTGATTCTCAAGAGGGTCAAGATGTTGAGGTAGATGATCAAAATTGTCGCTTTGGAAAATGGTTGCAAGATGATACAGGAGGAGGGCAATATCGTCACCTTCCAGCTTATCAGCAGTTGCAGATTCCTCATGAAGGGGTTCATCATAATGTCCATCAAATTCTTGATATTGTAGAAAAGGATGAATGGAAATCAAACAGACAATTACAGAATAATATAATGGAATTTTTCAAGTTAACAGAAGCAAGTAGTCTTGAAGTGGTCGATTTAATTGAAGAACTGGTTGCCCAGAAAAAACAATTCGAAACGACCTCTGATACACATGGTGATATTGATTTGTTTTAATTGGTTTAAGGAGTTCTTTTTAATAAACCTTTAGAAACTATGTTGTCTCATAATTAACGACATAATATTGACGACATAGTATTAACAAAATAGTTTCTTTATGAAGTATTATCCTGTTTCACCCGGATAATCAGCAATACCAGGATTTTTACTTACACCAAGGAGTTTAGGATGATTAATCTTGGGTAGTTTCAAGACATTATCTTTATCTTTCGCAGCAATAATATAATCATGGACAATATCCCACATCAAGCGACCTTCGGGGGTTCGATTGACTGAAGCCCAGCCTGCTACCTTATAAATTTGATCAGCCTCAATTATATGCCCATTATCAAGCCGTGCTTCAGTGATCCGCTCATATAACTTCTTGCTTGGGTCAATGGTGTAGTCCATACCACCGACACGAACCATATCACCACCTGATTGCAAGTAGGGATCGGGATCAAATAAGTTATCAGCAACACCTTCAAGAATATTCATTAAATCCTTACCTTTCATTTCTGAAACGTAGGTCTCACCATAGGTAATAGCACATTGAGTCATGACATCTTCCATTGTTATCCAGTCACCACCCATAGTTGTTGTTCCCCAACGAACGCCAGGAGACATAGCAACATCTGCTTGATATTCATGTCTTAAAGCATTACAAAGCACTTGATCCCAGGTCCCCATAAAGTTTCCTCGGCGATAAAGTGTTCGATCTGCAATGGCTAATTTTTCACTGAGAATGGCTTCATATGTTTTGCCAACACGTTCTTTGTTGTAGAAATATTTCTGTGCTCTACTTTCAATGATTTTTTCATCATACTTTGTTTGACGCATTTGTTTGATATAAGCGGACATTTCTTTATCAGCAGGTAACCAGTCGGTAATAATGGGCAGCATTTTGTATTCCATTGACTTGATTTTGCCGTCTTTGATATCAAAATCCATAACGCCAACGTATTTGCCATTTGAACCTGCATTGGTCACCAGACAAGTACCGCCTTCAACATTTTTAACCTCAATGGGTTTGGGCATTCCATCATGGGTATGACCACCAAAAACAGCATTCAGTCCTGGGACATTTTCGGCCATTTTTATATCAACATCCATACCATTATGAGAGAGTAAAACAATGGCATCAGGCTTTTCAGTTTTACGAATATCTTGAACCAGTTCAATCATGTCAGCTTCACGTAAACCAAAAGACCAGTCAGGGAAAAATTCCTGAGGGTTAGCATTTGCTGTACGTGGAAAGGCCTGTCCAATAATACAGATACGAGCCCCATTGATTTCTTTGATTACGTATGGACGAAAGGCATGACCAGAATCTTCATCATAGAGGCCGCTGCCATCATAACGTTCAACCATTGCAGGATAATCATCACCCATAATGGCATCTTCTTTGACTCGAACATTTTGACCAATAAAATCACCTTTAAATAAAGCGACATTACTCAACACTTCTTCTTCACGATAGGTAAATTCCCAATGACCTACCATGACATCTAGTCCCAAAATGTTTGAGGCTTCAACCATATCAACACCACGAGTCCAGAGTGATGTCCCGGAACCTTGCCATAGATCACCACCATCAATGGTCAAAGTATTTTGTTTTCCACCAGCTTGTTGACGTAATTTGTTTAATAATGTCTTAATATGAGCAAAACCACCTGTCTTTCCATATATTTTGGCGACATTGTCAAAATTAAGGTAAGTATAAGCATAAGCTTCAGGTGTATCGGTTTTAAGATTCATCCAATTGAGTAGTTTTTTCCCCACGATATGAGGAGGGCGGCCAAAGGCATCACCAACACCTAAATTGACATTAGGTTCACGGAAAAATACAGGATTTAATTGACCATGAACATCCGTAATATGTAGAATTCGGACATTTCCTTTAATGGGTAAGTCATAAAAGTCTTTTGGAGAAGAGGTTGTTTTTTTAGCGTGTACTGTGCTTAAAGGCAATATTGCAGGGATTGTGGCAGCTGCAGTTCCTGTTCCAACTAGCTTTATAAATTTACGGCGATCAATGAATGGCATAATATGACCTATAGTCTGTAATATTAAGTGAATTTTTGTAGCGTGTTTATAGTATAATGTGTTTTTTTTATATAATACTACTTTATTCTCATTAGAGGGTGAATTTATTAACTTATAAGTCAAAAATATTCGCCAAAAGACTTATAATTTGTGTTGTTTTTGTGTAAATTGATTGGCTATTTTTTGAGGGTGGTTGCTTCATTCTATTGTCAACGAACCCATTAAAACTGGCTTTATACCTGGCTCTTCATGATGTTTAATGAAGCAGAAATCGAATTTATGAAATTAAATTCCTATTTTTAAGTTGTATTTATGATTAACAAATCCTTTTTTTTATCTTTTACGCTGTTTTTATTAACTCTGGTATCCTTTTTTATCCCTGGTTTGGCATTTGCAGATGTTGTGAAACCTGCACTGGTTGAAATTAGTGTCAAAACAGATGGTCGATATCAAATCGAAGTGAGAGCGAGTATTGAAGCCTTATTGACAGGAATAAACTCTCAATATAAAAATACTAAAGATGCACCCAATGCCCAGGCCTATGATGATTTAAGAGTGTTAAAGCCGGACGTGCTCAGAAAAGCTTTTCAACCTTTTGAAGCTGATTTTTTAAAGGAAATAAAAGTTGTAATTGATGGCCAGCAAGCTCAGTCACGTATTACTAAAGTCACTATTCCCGAACCGGGTTATGTCAAAGTTCCAAGAATCAGTCTGATTATTCTGGAAGGGGATATTGCAACGACAGCAAAATCACTGTCCTGGTATTATCCTGCTCGGTTTGGTGATAATGCTGTTCGTGTTCGACAGGTGGATGAGGTCAATGAAAAATGGCATTGGTCTTCATGGCAATGGTTGAAGGATGATAAAATCAGTACGCCTTTCTCATTGACTGAAGTGTTTACTCAACAGACTGCTTTTGAAGTGATTTCAACCTATATCGTTTCAGGATTTGAACATATTTTACCTAAAGGATTGGATCACATTCTTTTTATTCTAGGTATTTTTCTATTGAGTAGCCGAATTAGTCCATTGTTATGGCAGGTGACTATGTTTACTATTGCGCATACGATCACTCTGGGACTTTCTATGAATGGCTTTATTGAGCTTCCTGCCAATATCGTAGAGCCATTAATTGCTTTATCTATTGCATTTATCGGTATAGAAAACATTTTATCACCCAAATTACATCGTAGTCGTTTATTGGTTGTGTTTATCTTCGGATTATTGCATGGACTGGGATTTGCCAGTGTTTTATCAGATTTTGGTATGCCTGAAAATGATTTTGTTCTGGCACTAATCAGTTTTAATCTGGGGGTGGAAATTGCTCAAATTGCTATTGTTCTGGTGGCTTATTTTCTGCTGGCGTACTGGTTTCGTCATCGCTTAGCAAGTGAGCAAAAATATCGTCAGATTGTGGTTATTCCAGGCTCACTTTTTATTGCACTAATTGGTTTGTACTGGACCTATGATAGAATCGTGCTCTGATTGGCTTTGACTGCTTTTTTTCGAAGCTAATTATTATGTGATTTTCTAATCTTTTTTTCTCCTCTTTCGCTCTGTGGTTTTCTAGCAATTAAAGTTAATAATATGCTAAAATCCCACGCGTCTTGGTTTGCCCGAATTTATGTACCCATTAGAATGGATAATGAAGTCTTAAAGAAAAAATTAGCGTCAATCAGAATGTCCGCTATGAATATTCTGGCAGGTCGTGAACACAGTGTTGATGAATTACGTCAAAAACTGAAACGAAAACTCGGTAAACGTGATGATCTTCGCTCTGAGGCGGAAGGCTCTCATTACGCTGATGGCTTTTTACATGCTGAGGGCTCTTTACACGCTGATGGCCCTTTATATGCTGATGGCTCTCAACACGCTGATGGCTCTAATAAAAAAGAAACATTAGAAGCGCTCATTGAAATGGTTTTAGAGCAGTTGCTTGAAGATAAGCTTTTGGATGAAGGACGGTTTACGGAAAGTTTTATTCGTTCCCGTATTAATAACGGCTCTGGGCCAATAAAAATTCGTCATGAATTGATGAATCGTGGAATAGATAATGAATTAACGGATGATTATCTGGATAATTCATATGAATTCTGGCAAAAACATATTGAAGCGGCTCGCACTAAGCGTTTTGGCTCTCAATACCCAAAAGATTATAAAGAACAAAGTAGGCAATCTCGATTTTTATATCAACGTGGTTTCAGCGGTGAGTTAATCCAGAGATTGTTTAATGAATTTCAGTGAGTCAACTGAAGTGATGTGAATTTTGCCCTCAGTCAATAACAAGGGCATTGGTTATATATTTAACGCAGGTAAGCTCTCGTCGTAAAGAGTCGTTGCCTTATATAAAGTAAAGAGAATAACTTTCATATGCGAAAAGGTCCAATTAAAACAAGTGCTCAGCTTCGTACCGCATTTCTTGAGTTCTTTGAAGAACATGATCATAAGCGTGTTTCAAGCAGCCCATTAGTGCCAGCTAATGATCCTACTTTGCTTTTTACCAATGCGGGTATGGTTCAATTTAAAGATGTTTTTCTTGGTAATGATAAACGTAATTATAATCGAGCTACGACAAGCCAACGCTGTGTTCGTGCTGGTGGTAAACATAATGATTTAGAAAATGTTGGTTATACTGCAAGACATCATACCTTTTTTGAAATGTTAGGTAATTTTAGCTTTGGTGATTATTTTAAACGTGAAGCCATTCAATACGCCTGGGATTTTTTAACAAAAGTTGTGGGTCTGCCCGAAGAGCGTTTGTGGGTCACTGTCTTTGAAGAAGACGATGAAGCGACAGATATCTGGCTGAATGAAATGAAGGTTTCACCAGATCGCTTTTCAAAAATTGGAGCTAAAGATAATTTCTGGTCTATGGGTGATACGGGGCCATGTGGTCCTTGTAGTGAGATTTTTTATGACCATGGGGAACATATTGCCGGAGGCCCTCCTGGAACACCTGAAGAAGATGGTGATCGTTATATTGAAATATGGAACCTGGTGTTCATGCAATATAATCGAGATAAATCGGGAGAAATGACACCTTTACCACATCCATCGGTTGATACGGGGATGGGTATGGAACGTCTGGCTGCTATTTTACAGGGTGCCCATAATAACTACGAGATTGATCTGTTTCAGCACATTATTAAAACAATTGCCAAATTGGCTGATTGTAAGGATATGGAAAATAAATCCTTGCGAGTGATTGCTGATCATATTCGTGCCTGCTCTTTTCTGATCGTTGATGGCATTATCCCTTCTAATGAAGGCCGTGGTTATGTGCTGAGACGAATCATTCGCCGTGCCATTCGACATGGACACAAATTGGGGCTGAGAGAACCATTTTTCTATCAATTAGTAAATGTCCTTGAACAGGAAATGGGTGAAGCTTATCCTGAACTAACAAAAGCACAGGGACAAGTTGAAAAAATTCTGAAACAGGAAGAAATTCGTTTTGCCGAGACTCTGGATCAAGGAATGCAAATTCTTGGGGAAGAGATAAAGCAACTTAAAGGTAATATTATTCCAGGTGATGTGGTTTTTAAATTGTATGATACCTACGGTTTTCCTGTTGACTTGACAGCAGATGTTGCCAGAGAACATGATTTGGACATTGATCGTGAAGGTTATGAGCAAGCCATGGATAATCAACGTAAAATGGCTAGAGCATCCAGTTCATTTGATGTTGATTACAATGATGATATTGCTTTGGATGGTGAAACAGAATTTGTTGGATATGAAGAACTTAGTAATGACAATGGTACCATTTTAAACATCATTGTTGATGGTGAAGCGAGTGAACAGTTAACAGTTTCTTCAGCTGAAAATGATGTATCCGTTATGCTCATTTTGGATCAAACACCATTTTATGGTGAATCAGGTGGTCAAGTGGGTGATACCGGTACAATTACCACAACAGATGCTAAATTTAATGTTACAAACACTCAAAAAAATGGTGATGTTTTTATCCATATTGGACAGTTAGTACAAGGCACTCTTGAGACTGGGCAACAAGTCCACTGTCAGGTAAATCATACTAAACGCACTGATATTGCTTGCAATCATTCAGCTACTCATTTACTACACGCAGCACTAAGAACAATTTTAGGTGATCATGTTCAGCAAAAAGGCTCTTTGGTGGATGATGAAAAACTGCGTTTTGACTTTTCTCATTTTGAAGCGATTAGTACAGAACAACTATTAAGCATTGAAAATTTAGTTAATCAGCAAATCCGTAATAACCATTCAGTTGATACCACATTAATGGATATTGATGACGCTAAAGAATCGGGTGCAATGGCATTATTTGGTGAAAAATATTCGGATAAAGTACGTGTTCTAAGTATGAGTAATTTTTCTATCGAATTATGTGGTGGTACTCATGTTAGTCGTACTGGTGATATTGGTTTGATGAAAATTACTTCTGAGGGTGGTGTTGCTGCAGGCGTTCGTCGTATTGAAGCAGTTACAGGGCAGGGTGCTCTGACTTATATAGAGCATAATGAACAGTTGTTTGATAATGCCGCAGCATTACTTAAAGCCAATCGTGACTCCATGTTTGATAAAGTGTCTGCATTAGTGGATCGTACTAAAAAGCTGGAGAAAGAGCTGGACCAACTTAAAGGTAAGCTGGCAAATGCTCAAGGCAGTGAATTAACAGATAATGCCGTTGAAATAAATGGTCTAAAAGTATTGGCAGCCAAACTTGAAGGCGTTGATTCAAAAGGTTTACGTGACACAATGGATCAGCTGAAAAGTAAATTGGGTAGTTGTGCTATTGTTTTAGCCGTTGTTGATGGTCAGAAAGTTAGTATTGCTGCTGGTGTTAGTAAAGATTCTATTAAGAGATTAAAAGCAGGTGATTTGGTCAATAGTGTGGCTAGTCAGGTCGGTGGAAAGGGTGGCGGACGTCCAGATATGGCCATGGCAGGTGGAAATCAGCCAGAAAACTTGGAAAAAGCGCTTTCTACGGTTCCATCTTGGGTAGAAAATCAGTTAAAATAAGCGGCTTTTTTAAAGACCTTGTAATTTTATTCCTACAAGGTGTCGTGTTTTTAAGAATAAACTGGTTTTTTATTAGATTGAGTTTGAATGGCTAAGTTGTTAAATAGCCTTTTTTATAGATAAAAATGACAAATTGATATGGCTCTAATCGTTCAAAAATTTGGTGGCACTTCTGTTGGTACAGTTGATCGTATTGAAAATGTTGCTGATCGTATTGGCAAGTTTCGCAACAACGGTGATGATGTTGTTGTAGTGGTTTCTGCTATGAGCGGTGAAACCAATCGATTAATAGAGTTAGCCCATAGTATTGATGAAAAACCAGAAGCACGCGAATATGATGTACTGCTTTCGACGGGTGAGCAGGTTACAATTGCTTTGCTGAGTATGGCATTAAACAAACGAGGGATTCCTGCACGCTCTTATACAGGAACTCAGGTTCATATTCTAACAGACAGTACACACAATAAAGCACGCATTCTCAGTATTGAAGAAAAGAAGATGCGCTCTGATCTCCAGCAAGGCCGAGTTATAGTTGTTGCTGGATTTCAGGGTGTTGACGAACACGGTAACATTACGACATTAGGTCGTGGTGGCTCAGATACTACGGCAGTTGCGTTAGCTGCTGCACTTAAGGCTGATGAGTGTCAGATTTATACTGATGTTGATGGGGTTTACACAACTGATCCTCGTGTCGTGCCTGAAGCCAGACGCCTGGATAAAATTACATTTGAAGAAATGCTTGAAATGGCCAGTCTTGGCTCTAAAGTTTTACAAATAAGAGCAGTAGAGTTTGCTGGTAAATATAATGTTCCTCTAAGAGTACTCTCCAGTTTTGATGAGCCTTACTTTGGAGGTGAAGAGAATGATGGATCTAACGGCACCCTAATTACTTATGAGGAAGATGAAATGGAACAGGCACTGATTTCTGGTATTGCTTTTAATCGAGATGAAGCAAAACTCACCATTCTTGGTGTTCCAGATAAGCCAGGTGTTGCCTATAGTATTTTAGGTCCTATTGGTGACAGTAATGTCGAAATCGATATGATCATTCAAAATATCGGGGCAGATGGCACGACCGATTTCACTTTTACTGTGCATCGCAATGATTTTTCAAAAGCTAAAGAAGTACTCAGCAAAGTTGCTGAAGAACTGGGGGCAAGAGAAGTCGTTGGTGATGACAAAATAGTTAAAATATCTTTAGTCGGTGTGGGCATGCGTTCACATGCTGGTATTGCCAGTAAAATGTTTAAGGCATTAGCAGAAGAAACTATTAATATTAATATGATTTCAACGTCAGAAATTAAAATTTCAGTCGTTGTCGATGAAAAATATCTTGAATTAGGTGTTAGAACTCTACATTCAGCTTTTGGTTTAGAAGAAAACGCTTAAAGTAGTCAATTTAGAACAAATTAAAATCAAAAATACTCTCTTTTTTTAAAAAGAAGGTGAAATTTTTTTTTTTTACCATTATGGTGTTATCTGTAATTGGTAATTAAAGTAACTCTTAATCATAAGTGGGCGTTTAGCTTAATATTGCTTGATTACAAATATATTATTTGCTAAGTGTAAAGGAGAACCGTAGTGCTAATTTTAACTCGCCGTGTTGGTGAAACATTGATTATTGGTGATGATGTGCATATCACTGTACTGGGTGTGAAAGGAAATCAGGTCCGTATTGGTATCAATGCACCTAAAAATGTTTCTGTGCACCGAGAAGAGATTTATGATCGCATTCAGCGTGAAAAGTCCCCAGAAGATGATGCTGAAGGAAATAGCTAAGTTAAGATTGCATATCAATTGATAAAAAATTGACTCACTCTGATTAGTATTTGAAAATAGTTTTATAAAAAGTCAAAAAAGACTTTACCTGAACGCCAACTAAAGGTATCCTAGCGTTCAAATTTTGGAGAGGTGGCCGAGTGGCTGAAGGCGCTCCCCTGCTAAGGGAGTATGCGGTTTATCCCGCATCGGGGGTTCGAATCCCCCCCTCTTCGCCATTTTACTGTCGTTAAAAACGTGATTTATTAAGCGCTCACAATAGTGCTTTAAATGATGCTTATAATTGAAAAGAATTTAGTTCTTTTATTGAAGATTTGGTTGACAAACTTCACTTAAAACATCATAATTCACCCACTTTTTAACAGCATAAAATGTTTAAAAGTTTGTGTTAGAAAAAAGAAAAACTGCGCTTGTAGCTCAACTGGATAGAGTACTCGGCTACGAACCGAGCGGTTAGGGGTTCGACTCCCTTCAAGCGCACCATACACCTAAAGGGTTGCATAGATTTTATCTTGCAACCCTTTTTTATTGCCTTTAATTTTCCTAATATATTTTTTTACTCCTTCTTACTTTTTGTTTTGACACTGGTTATTCCAAAGAGAAATGATTTGTTTCGCTTTATGAATTGACCAATTCCATTGATGTGTTTTTGCTTGAGAGCTTTTTAACTTATTGTTTAATCGATTATGTAATAAACAGGATGATTTGCTATCTAATGATTTTATATTGTGATAAATCATTGCATAAGCATCTGTACTTAGTGTTTGTAAATAATAAGTATCAATATTCTTATGTTGGTTATGAGATAGGTTATATCGACTGATTAGAGCATCAGGGTTAATGATATTGAGTATTAATATCATGCTTAGAGTCTGAAAAACCATCGCTGCAATGAATTGTCCCCGTTGATTTTTAAGTACTGTCAGATAAAAAGTGATGAGTCCGCCCATCATATAAAACATAAAGGCACTTGAATAAAAACGCAGCTCCGTTAGGTTGTATATTTTTACATATAAGTACATACGATGTATGGCTGATGCTTCAATAATGACGAGGCAAACAATTGTTAAAACAGCAGCTCGATTAAACCAGACTTGTAATGAGTGATGTTCGTTACGTTGTAGCCAATGAGCAACAAGAAGCAGGGGTAAAACTATCATTGCTAATAAAATGAGTTCCCAGAAACCTCGACGAGCATAGGATGAATAAGTCTGATTTCCCGCCTCTAATATAATTTGATCACCACCAAAAAAATAGCTGAATTGTATAAAGATGTAACTTATAAATAATAAATTAACCAGTGTTAATATGGTTAATAACTGGATTCCCTCAAGAGAAAATGTCGATTGTTTTTTCTGAACTGTTTTAGCAGAAGAACTTAATAAGCTTGAGTAGAATAAAGCCGTGAACAATGGAAAGTATAAAAGTATAGGCAATAATTCATCAAACAGTTCTAAAAAATCGAATGAGAAAACGTTCATTGTAAAATGTTCAAAGCGGCTATCTGATGAAACGAGTAAAGAACCTAAGATAAATAAAATGGGTAGAGTCCACAATGTCCCTAATAGGATGGACTGAATGTGTTTTTGCTTATGAGTCATAAACAAAGAAGGGGTGAAACCAAGTGCAATGGTTCGGTATGCACTAACGAAGTAAAGTAGCAGAAGACGAAAGGGGGTAAGTAACCAGGCAATCATGGGAATATCCAGGATTGATCCTGTATATCTTTGGGCAAAGGCTATACTGGCTATGATTAAGATGGCTAAAATGTTGAGACCGTATAAGACATCTGATTGGCGAATTACAAAGAAAAGGCTAATGACTATAGCACTACTCATAAGAAAATATTCAGTTTTGGTAATGACTTTATCGGATTGTTTTCTAATAAAAATCACAGTAACGAAACATACTATAGTCGTTATAAAGAAATTAAGTCCAAATGGTTCATCTGATATGAATTGAGATGCAATAATTGAAAATACTAGGCTGATAGCCAGTATTAATGAATGTTTGAGTTGCCTGCTATCAGTATTGATTTGTGTCGTTATGGTGCTTGCTTGATTAATCATTAGTATTTTCCATGACATATGAATAATTTTAAAAGAACATTCGTTTTAGATGTTATGAGTATGTCAGGTAAATATGTTTTATTTATGGTTGAAAAATGACAATTTATAGCAGAATTATTGCAATGATTTTTTATGGTGTGTTGTTTAATATTTAAATGAAGGTATATGTATAGATAGTAAAATTTTATTCCAGTTTTAATGCTGAAGTGGTTATTTGAACTAAAAGTAGGTGTCTTAAGTGTCAATTTCTGAATTTAAACACCACTTTCGAATACCCTACCATTTTTCTTCTTAGGGCGCCTACTTTTGGTTCAATTTCCATTTGGAAATGGGTAAGCAAATTTGTTAACCCATTGCTTGACTGAAGTCGCCCATTAAATAAGCTTCACCACCCGACTCAAGCATTTTTTGACATAATTCATAACCTAGTTCCCGGTAAGCATCAAATTGCTCCGGATCAAAAAATTGATCGGCCGTTGACTCATCGGGGTAAGCTGGATTAAGACTTTTATAACCTAATAATTTAATATTGAGCTCTTCAATTAATGTAGATTTAATATAAATTAAGTAGGCAGCCTCATCTGCTTGCATATCAGGATACTTTATTTTCCCAACAACAAAACCTTGCTTAGCAACTTTTAGCCTGGAGGGGTAGAGTTTTTCAATATTGGGGATCATATTATCAATGGAGTTTTGTCCTTTAAATTCAATTGTTGTATTAAAGTCTTGTTCAATACGACGTAATAAAATTTGTAAATCAGAAAAACCAAAACTAGGATCAGCTGCTGCATCACTTAATACAATCAATTTGCATCGACGTCGTATCAGCTCATAGACGGCAAGGTTTTCAAAGTGCCCGCCATCACTTAATTGAACATAGGCACTGTCCTTTTTACTATCCATAAAAAGCTCATAAATGGCTGCCTGAAAATGATTGGGTGTCCGTCTATTTTTATTAAGTATATATTTTCCCGGACTGGGATTAGGGTTAGGTGCCCAATATCCAAGGCGTACATTAAATAATGACATTAACATTGAAACCCCTTTACTACGAGTGAGTCCTTTACCTCCAGGTGCAGTATTTGGATTGGCAGCAGCACCTGAAATTGAGACAGCAGTAGGTAACGTCATGCCGTTCTTCATAAATTTTTTTGAGAGACTCCATCCGGTTGCTGTACTACCACAATAGACAGGGGAAATAATAAAACTGTCACCACCTCGATTTTTATATTTTTTATTATCATCACCCACCAGAATTATATTCGTATTAATTAAATGGTAGGGTGCAATTGTGTTCTCTCTCTCTTTATGGGTTTTTCCATATAAATCAGATATGCTCAACCGATCAGCATTATTTGCTTTCTTTGTTTTGCCACTCAAAACAGTAGGTATTTCCTGCATATAAGCTTCCATTAATCGATCACGGTAATAACGATGTATGGATATATAATTAAGATTAACAAAGGCACCAGATAATATGGCTATTGCTAAAAAATAAAGCCAAAAATTAGGAATGGAAAATATCGCTACAGAGAAAAAAGCACCTATAACTTCATAAGCTTCATAGCATTTGTTCTCACTGCAGGCGAGGCTAAACCCGGTTGTTTCTCCAGATAAGGAAATTGAAAAAAGTGCCAGATTATATGAAGACATTAGTAAGCCCAGGAGTAATAGGTTAACGGCAATAATGACAAACTTATCCATTGAAGAGTTTAGGTGATCTTTAAAAATTTGGTACATTGGTACAAGTGCAGATAAAAGGCCGACAAATGGCATTATAACTCCATTGCTCCAACCCAGGTGTAATTCATCTGTCAGGTTATAAAGAATTTGATTGAGTGCAGGAAGAAGCCCTCCAATAGCACACAAAATGAAAATTAATAAAATATAGCCAGAATACTCTTCAATACGTCGACGTGCTCCGTATTTTGATATTGGAATTTTTACTAATTGAACTAATCGAGTAGATAAAGAGTAAGTTAGAGCAAAAATTGCTGATATCAGTGCCACTGTAACGGCTGCGACTAGAAGCCAGGCACTCATAATATTTTGTTGAACGGCATAGATAGGGTACATAAAATTTTGTACCACTTCGGGAGGATTACCAGGAAAGAAGAGTTCTTTGTCTGTTGTAGCAATTAAAAATACAACAATGAGACTTGTTAGCAGGGGAATATAAATGACTAAGTTAAGGAAAACAGCACGAATAACAACTGATATGAGTGACCATATTGAAATACCTCCGCCTGGTTTTAAATATTCACCATGTTGCCTGAAATAATCCAGGTATTTCTTTTGTTTTTCTGTATCATCCTTTTTAATGTCATCTTTATTGGTTGTTTCTTTTTTTCCTATATCTGGATTATTGCTTCCCCAGGGCCAGGGATATTGACTTTCTGAAAATTTAAATGAAGGACATGATTTACTATTTCGATTTAAAAACCAGCTTAAACTACCACCGATATAGCCACCACCTGAAACTGTTGAAAGGTAATCAAAACGTTTCATTAATCCCTTTGATTCGAGTGCTTGCATAACTCCTAGAGCAAATGAGGCTGATCGAATACCACCGCCTGATATGGCAAGTCCAGTTAACGATTTTTTGATTGTTTCTTTATTGGTGTTGAGTATATTTTCTTCTGAATTTTTATAAAAACGTTGGTTGCATTGTTTGCGGCGGTTACTGATGTGTTCATGCTCTTGTCTCTGTATATCATCTGGGAGTTCAATGCTGCCTTTTATGTAATTAGAGTTATTGTTTTTATGATTCATTGTGTGTGTCCTTGTTATGGGATAACAGTAGAATCAAACAAGTCAGAATACATCAATCAACTGATGAGTTTGATGGTAATAAATTAAGTAAGATTATAATTAACTATTTCTTTATACAACGGTACATAGTGGTATGTATCAAAGAACGATCGGTCTTTGTGTGTTGAACAACGGTTCTATCTCTATTGACCAAAACTTTTATATTTGAACGTTCATTTAAATAAGTTTCCCACCCATTTGAATCAGTATCAATCAGAGTTAACTTGCCTGAACCGATTCCAGCAAATGTGCCTGTGTTACCACCTTGCCAGGAGCCTGATAAGGTTCTGGGTGCAAACAAGTAATAGACGGTATCACTAGGTTGGGCTTTTACTCCTTTTTCTAATAGAGTGCCTGCGAGTGTTTGTTTGTCTCGTCCATCAGTTGTGATATGGCCTGTTGGAAGGCATGCACTTTTATCTGCGACGGCATTTATTGAGACAGATAATAATAGGATGGTTGTTAAAGATGTTGATAAAAATTTCATATAAATCCTCCATTTACAAACCAGTATAGCACCTCATTTTGGGAATAGGAGGTCTTGGAAGTTTATTTCATAGAAGGATTTTGATGATCTATTAATACTATTTTTTCCAGATGCTTTGTCTTTTTATAAAATTTAACTATACTTAAATTAGTACCTGAGTAAATTAATCAAGTATTGCTTTGTACTTATTGTGTACTAAGAAATTAAAGGAGGAATTTAAAATGTATGATACGGTGAATATGGTTCGCGTGATCAGCATTGATAAAGAAGAAGTCGAAGAGCGTGCAAAAAAATTATGCGTTCATCTAACGGATAAACACTGGGATGCCATCCATTTTATTAAGAATTTCTATGATTATCATGAAGATGAAGAGCTTAAGATCGGTGATTATAATAGTGCCCTAAAAGGTAAATATGCGAAGGAAGGTGGTTTAAAATACCTTTATTCTCTGTTTCCAGAAGGCCCTATTAATACAGTGGCTCAATTGGCTGGTATTTCTGTCAGCAGTGTACAAAATAATTCTATGGGTTCGGTACAATAAAGCGACTTATTGAACTTAATTATAGCTATTGTATGGAGTGATATGATTCATGTTAGATCATGATGCATATGCTCGGTCCAAATAAATGAAACACGATTATTTATTCTTATCCGTATTCTCGATGTCAGAATGCCAGTCATTCAGACTCCAATCATAATCAAGATAGCTAATTTTAGCTGAGTTAATTGGCTTTTTATGAGGAATTTCTTGATTAGATAATGCTCTAGAATAGCGTGAAAGCAAGTCACTTAAAGAAAAAATTCCACGATACCCCTTATTAAAATCTTCTTCATACCAATCAAAAATTTTTGATACTTCAAAGGTATTTGAGTCAGAGTGATAACGATTACGCTCTTTATCGGATAGAAAGTCATACATGCTATCAGCTAACTGTTGTTCTATTCTATCCGCAGTATATGCCTCATTTCTTAGAGCGGGACAGCCGATTGAGGCGCAGACAAGAGCCACATGAATATAAGGATCGTCATAGACGCCTTCCTTACGTAGCATGGTATGTTCCAGTTCATCTAAACTTCTTTTTTTGTTTAAAAGCTTAAAAAACTTTTTTTTCCATGGATTGCTAAAAAAGGAACCAATCTCTTTAATACTCTTGATATCAGGATAGCGAGTTAGAATAAGTTGGACTGTGAAAGCATTATAGGCATTAATCAAAAAAGCTTTTTGTTGATTTTTTGACCAATGATTAAACTCTGTGTTATTGACAGTAGTAAGTATTTTTAGATACTGTTCTAAAGCAAATGAGTTTTTCTTTATATTTGAATAGTCGACCCGGCTGGCGACACCAGTAGAATTAAAATGTACGTTTTCTTGTAAAATAGCATGCCATTGTGAATGCTGATGATCAAATGCATGAAGGAATTGAGAAACAGATATCAAATAAAATACAGTATAAATCATAAAAAATTTCTTCATTTTAAAGGGTGTTCCATAGTTTAATTGCTTGATATAATTAAGTTGTTTGCCCATATTGATGGTCTTGAATATTGTTTGTATCATACCGTAAGAAATCAGTTATACTTATACGTAATAATAGCTAAAAAAAACAGACTATTTATTCAAGCGTTTTTAACACTTTTTGTGTGGTAAAAATTTTGTTAGTGTGATTTCAAAATATGTTAAATCCATTTTATCGTTATTTACCTAATACCATCAGCTTTTTACGTATTCTGATGGTCCCCATTCTGTTGTATTTAGCCATGTCTCAGCAGGCAACACTTTTTATTATTTTACTGATTTTTACGGAGTTAACCGACGTACTGGATGGTTATTTTGCCAGACGTCTAAATGTCGTTTCTGAACTGGGTGCTCAGTTAGATAGTTGGGGGGACTTCCTGGTGTATAGCACAATGGCTATTGGAGCCTGGTTGCTCTGGCCAGAAATTCTTCAACGTGAGCAAGTCTATGTCATGATTGTCATCGGCTGCTTTACCTTACCCGTGCTAGTGGGCTTAATAAAGTTCAGAACATGGACCAGTTATCATACTATTAGTGCAAAAATTGCAGTAGCAATCAGTATCATTGCTTATGTTTTACTCTTTACTGGTTTATTAGATTGGCCAATAATATTTGCTGTGATTTTTAGCCTCTATGCTGCAATAGAACAGATACTTATCACTTTGATTTGTCAAAAGGAAAGAACTGTTGATGTTAAAAGTATCTGGCATGCTTTAAGAGAAAAAAAAGAGAGAGAAAGTTTAAATTCTGATTAAGCTTGACGTTTATTTAAAACAGAATGCTATACTCAGTTTACCAGTGGATAAACTTCTTTATATCTATCAACAGAATGTTTTTAACACTTTATAAAGAATCATAACAGAGTGGGCTATTGAATGTTTTTTATTGAAATTCAGGACAGAATTTGTGGAAGATAAGCTGACTCAAGTCTATGACCGAGAGACTTTTTTTAAATTACTGGCGCGACATATCATTTCTGTTCACGATCATAAGGTAAAACTGGCCCTCCTGGTGATTGATGTTGACCGGTTTGATCGAATCAATAAGTTATATGACTACCCCATGGGAGATCGTGTTCTACAACATTTAGCCAAACTACTACATGGTGTTAAAAGAGATCAAGACTACTTAGCTCGCATTGGAGATAATCGCTTTGCATTGATTTTAATTAATATTATGAATGCAGGGCATGCAAAATTAGCAGCCGAAAAAATATTGCGCTTATTAGAAACTCCTTTTGTTATTGATAAAAATAAATTATTAATCGAAGCTACTATAGGTATTAGTCTTTGTCCTTTACATGCATCAAAGACAACTGCATTGCTTAAAGAGAGTGAAATTGCCCTTAAAACGGCTCGGAAAAATAAACAGCATATTGGTATTACAGAAAGCTCCATAGAAGAACAATTATCAGACAATTGGGATATAGAGTTAGATATCGGGGATGCAGTTCAAACACAACAGTTTTCTATCTACTATCAACCCAAGTTATCATTACAAACTGGAAAACCAATTGGCGCTGAGGCTCTTCTTCGATGGAAGCATCGAAGTCGCGGTTTTATTCCTCCGGATGTTTTTATACCAATCGCAGAAAAAACAGGTTATATCAAACCCATAACCAGTTGGATTTTAAACAGTACTTTACGTCATAGCTCCACGTGGACAAAAAAGTGGGGGCCATTATCTGTTTCGGTGAACATTCCTCCTGAGCTGATTTTCCAACTTGATCTCAAAGATTTTGTGAGTAATGCGATTAAATTATGGGGAAATGATCATGTGACTTTAATTCTTGAAATTCTTGAACGTTCTCTGGTTGAAGATACTGAGAAATGCTTTAGCATTCTCAAAGAAATGCAGGCGATGGGAGTCAAAATATCTATTGATGATTTTGGGACTGGTTATTCTTCTTTATCTTACTTTAAATTATTGCCCATTAATGAATTAAAAATTGATCAGTCATTTGTTTTTGATTTAACTAAAGATAAAGCCAATAGAAATTTAGTCCGTCTGATGATTGATTTGGCCAATAACTTTGATTTGAAAACTGTTGCTGAAGGAATAGAAGACAGGGAAACTTATAATTTGTTATCAGATATGGGATGTAATACGGCACAAGGTTATTATATTTCGAAACCAATGCCTCAAAATGAATTTGAACTCTGGTTAGAAAACTTCGATATGCTATCTGATTGATGGAGTTAACTGTAGTAGCTCAGACTTCGCCATGCTCTAGTTTTTATCCAGTTCGTGTTAATTTCAGCTTTAAACTTCTTTCTTGATACCTTCAATTAAAAGATACACATCATCTTTCAAGAATCGTTTATTAGTGATGATTAGCTCATCAGATTCTTCAAGGTACTGAACTGTTTTTCTATCAAATCGAGCACCATAGACTTTTTCAACAAATGGTGTAAAAAATTCCTGACGTTTTCTAATTTTCTTGTTCTTTGAATAAACCATTTCCAGTAATTTGAATTTTCCTCCGGGCTTTAGAACACGACTGAACTGAGCCAATGTCATTGGTTGAAATTCATCAGGCATGACACAACAAAGAAAAGTTGAAATGACCCAGTCATATTGATTTGACTTAACGTGTTTCATCATACTGGCATCTTCATGAAGAAGTTCTATTTTACAATTTGCCAGACTGGCTTTTTTAGATGCTTTCTTTAGCATGACATCACTGAGATCTATGCCAGTTAACTCAACACTACTATGATAATGTTTAAAATTCCTGCCAGTTCCTACACCTGTTTCCAGTACTTTACCGCGTAAATCACCCAATAATAATGGTCGCCATTTTTTGTATATTCGTTCCCAGGGATAATCTAATAGGTCGTAAAATAGGGCAGTAATATTGTATTTAGCACGTAAAGACAGATTTTCTTCTCTCATAAAAATATCCTTTTTTTACTATTCTCTTGAGAAATTTTTAAAAAACCAGAACTTTTTCTGAGTCTAAAGTATGTTGTGCCAGTTCTTTCATGGTGCTGCGTTGTGCTCCATCTATGATTTCTTCATCTGTGACGCCACGTGCATCCATGCAAGTTCCACATAAAAGTATCTTTCCTTTTCGAAGGACTGAATTTAACATCAATTCGATATTGTAAAATCCTTGTGGGACTTTTTGTCCTTTTTTGGCACACACGACAGAATCTGCCATTAAAAAGACGGTAATATGAGTATCTGACTGGCTAAGTGCTTTGGCCATACGTAGGCCGTTGTAACTTCTTTCAGTTCCATAAGGAGGATCGTTTAAAATAATTAAAATATTCATTGTCATACCTCTATTATTGGGTTTTCACTGTTGGATAGTTGTGTTTTCTCCAGTTTGAGATTCACATTATCTGGCTCGTTATTTATTTGTCACTGTCATTTTTTGTTGCTTCCTGTGCAGCCCAATTGCGGGTATTAATTGCATATTCACTGATTTTTCCTTTAAAAGGGAGCAGTAACATTCCTGTGATCCAGCTTGTTTCTTTAACCTCTCGGAATTTATGAATACCAATAATCATTCCCTTATGTCCTCCACGAGGTTGTGCTCTATATGTGCCAAACAAACGATCCCACCAGGTTAGGTTAAAGCCAAAGTTGCTATTGGTTTCATCGTCTTCAACGGAATGATGAACTCGGTGCATATCAGGTGTAACAATAAACCAGCGTAAAGCTTTATCAATCATTTTTGGTAAACCAATATTACTATGGTTAAACATTGCCAGGGCATTAAGAATCACCTCAAATAAAATCACAGCAACGACTGGAGGTCCCAAAACAATAATTGTGGCAAATTTAATGAGCATGGATAATATTATTTCGAGAGTATGAAAACGGGCTCCTGTAGTAACGTCATAGTCTAAATCAGCATGATGTACCCGATGTAATCGCCATAAAAGAGGAACAGCATGAACCATTACGTGTTGTAGATAGATAATGAAATCCATTGCGATAATTGTAATGACGACAGCAATAATCATTGGTAATTCATAATAATTGAGTAGTCCCCAACCATGATTATGAGCAAAAACAGCAACACCTACTGCGGCTGCAGGAAACAGGATACGTAGGATAAAAGTATTGAAAAAGACTAGTCCAAGGTTATTAATCCAACGGATGGTTTTGGATACAGTTAAGGCACGTCGAGGGGCAATGACTTCCCAAATTGCCATGATGAAAAAGATACCAAAAAAGAAACTCAATCTAATGTAGGTTTCATTTTCAATAATAAAACTGTTCAATTCCATGTGTTCTCCAAAGTTTCAGTAAGAAAATTCAATAAAACGTACTGTGTTGTTTCTTTATCAAGAAGTAAGTATTATAATTTTCTCTTATTCAATTGTTCAACTATTCAATTAATTTATTGAATAGTTTATATAACGGTGTTGGTTTATGTCAAGTAATCATTTTAAACAAGATCTCTTTGCTCAATTTGCCAGAGTCGGTAAAGCAATGAGTAATGGTAATCGCCTTGAACTTCTCGAATATATTGCTCAGGGGGAAAGAAGTGTGGATGAATTGGCAAAAGTTTGTGGGTTGTCAGTGGCCAATACTTCCCAGCATTTGCAACAACTCAGACAGGCAGGACTTATTAATTCTAATAAGCGAGGCTTAAAAGTTTTCTATCATATGAGTGGTGATGATGTGGTCGATTTATTTAACTCATTGAGAGGTGTGGCCGAACGTCATTTGGCAGATGTTCAGCAGCTCGTTAATACTTTTCTTACTGTGAAAGATGATCTGGAGCCGATACCTGCAAATGAATTACTTGATCGTGTCAGAGATGGGCTGGTTACTGTTTTAGATGTTCGACCTTCAGAAGAATATCAGTCAGGGCATGTACCAGGTGCTATTAATATCCCTTTATCTGAGTTGGAAAAGCATCTGGGTTCATTAGATATCACACATGATATCGTGGCATATTGTCGTGGTCCACACTGTGTACTGGCTTTTGATGCAGTCGAGAGACTTCGTGATAATGGTTTTACGGCACATCGTCTGGAAGATGGTTTCCCAGAGTGGAAATCTGCTGGATTACCTGTTGAAGAGTAAAGATAGAAAATATTTTCGTTCTTTTGCAGACTAATGCCAGTTTAATTCTTGCTGTCTTGTTTAAGCTGTCTTTCTAATTGTTCAATTGGCATTGGCTTGCTGAAGTAATACCCCTGATAGTGCTTGCATCCGGCATAAAATAGATGCTCTCGTTGTTCTTTTGTTTCCACGCCTTCGGCAATTACATCAATATTTAAACCGTGAGCTAATGCGATGATAGTGGTGACAATCGCTTTATCATTTTCATGAGCTGTTATATCACGAACAAATGACTGATCGATCTTGAGTTGATTAATTGGAAGTCGTTTGAGATATTGTAGAGATGAATAGCCAGTGCCAAAATCATCCAGAGATAAGCGCACACCAATTTTTTGTAACTCACTCATTGTTTCAATTGTTTTTTCGATATCATCTACAAGAATGCTTTCAGTTAGTTCTAGTTTGAGCAGGTTTGGGTTAATATTATGATGCTGTAAAATAGTTTGTACCTGGGATACATAATCAGTTTGACGAAACTCTTTGGCACTAACATTCACGGCAATAGAAAGCTTATTTGTGAGTGGATCTTTTTGCCATGATTCAAGTTGTGCGCAAGCTGTTTCCATAACCCATTGTCCAATTGAAAATATTAATTCACTTTCTTCTGATAATGGAATGAATTGATTAGGAGCAATTAAGCCTCGTTCAGGATGTATCCAACGAATCAAAGCTTCCACCCCATAAGGGTGATTTAAATCATCTACTTGAACCTGGTAATATAAATACAATTGTTGACGTTCAAGTGCATTGCGTAATTCACCACCAAGAGCTACACGGGCATTGATGGCTTCCTGTGTTTGTGGATCGAAAAAATGTAACTTATTGCGACCTGCCTTCTTGGCTTCATACATTGCTATATCAGCTTGTTGGAATAATTCGTTGATTTCAAATTTATGGCCATTGAATAAAGTAATACCAATACTAGAAGTATTGTGCCATTCATGTTCGCCAAGCATATAAGGTTGACATAGTGACATCAGAACTTTTTCGGCAATGGATTCTGCCTGATTTGCAGCTTCTATAGCATCTTGATTTAAATCTTCTAACATGACAATATATTCATCACCACCTAAACGGGCAACGGTATCTTTTTCCCGAACACTATCAATCAGACGTTGTGCAACCTCCTGTAATAGATTATCTCCCATGAGATGACCAAGCGTGTCATTGATCGTTTTAAAATGGTCCAGATCAAG